>CAZDOS010000048.1:0-12491 GCA_964507095.1 uncultured Oscillospiraceae bacterium
TCTGTCCCGTGCCAGAAGCTCCGCATCCGCTCTGGACAGTGAATAATCATTCATGTATCTCAGTGTCTTTGCCACAGGGAGTTCAGGGATGGAGGCCTTTACGGCGTCGATATGCTCCTGTGGAATGACATATGTGAGCATGTCAGGATCCGGGAAATACCTGTAGTCCTGGGCATTCTCCTTGCTCCTCATCATGTAGCTCCTGCCCTTGACATCGTCCCATCTTCTCGTACTCTGCACAAGCGTTCCGCCGTGGGTGATCTCATCTATCTGTCTTCTGGATTCATAGTTGATGGCTCTGTGGACTGCAGACAGGCTGCTGAGGTTCTTCATCTCGATCCTGGTGCCGAATACATTGGAACCCTTCGGCATGACCGAAACATTAACGTCACAGCGCATCCTTCCCTCTTCCATCTTGGCATCTGAAATGCCCAGGTACAGAAGGGTCTTCCTGATGGTCTCAAGGTATGCCTTTGCCTCATCGGCTGAACGCATGTCCGGCTCGGAAACGATTTCGATGAGCGGTGCTCCGCTCCTGTTGTTGTCTACCAGCGTGCCGCCGTAGTTCTCGTCGTGAATCAGCTTTCCCGCATCCTCCTCGACGTGGATCCTGTTGATCCTTATTCTCTTCACTTCATCTCCGACCAATACGTCAAGATATCCGTGAGCGCAAAGCGGGATGTCAAGCTGGGATATCTGATAGGCCTTGCCCAGGTCAGGATAGAAATAATGCTTTCTGTCCTGCTTGGTCACACCGTTTATGGTGCAGTTCGTTGCATGGCCCATCTTCATGGCATACTCGACCACCTGCTTGTTGAGCATTGGAAGAGTTCCCGGGAATCCGAGGCATATAGGGCAGACGTTGGTATTAGGCTCCCGGCCTGCAATGTTGCTGCATCCGCAGAAGATCTTTGTCTTTGTGGAAAGCTCTGCATGTATCTCCAGGCCAATGACGGTCTCAAATTCTATTGCCATGTTTAAAACTCCTTTACCTCAAATCCGCCTACCGCATTCTCAAAGCACTTGGCTATGGTGAGAAGGGTGCTTTCATCAAATTTCCTGCCGATGATCTGAAGACCGACCGGAAGCTGTTCGCCGTCTGATCCGCAAGGAATGCTGATTGCCGGAAGACCGGTCAGGCTGGCTGAAACGGTGAACCGTGCGGCGTCATAATCCTTCGTCCGAGTGTCGAACGCCTCGCCGAACTTCGGTGCTGTGCGGGCACTTACAGGCGTGATGATGGCATCGCACTTTTCAAAGGCCGCCTTGAACTCTCCTGAAAGCAGCTTTTCAAGGAGCTTTGCTTTCTTGAAGTAATCATCGTAGTAGCCTGCCGACAGCACCAGAGTCCCGAGGAGGACTCTCTTCTGGACCTCGTATCCGAAGCCTTCGGTCCTGCTGGAGAGATATATGTTTTCGTAGCTTGACCAGTCTGAACCTTCGTAGCCGTACTTCATTCCGTCATACTTGCCCAGGTTCGATGAGGCCTCAGCACAGGCGACCAGATAATATGCGTTAAGTGCATACTTCGTTGAAGGCAGGGAAATGTCGACTATCTCGGCTCCCAGCTCCTTCAGTCTCTCAACTGCCTTCAGGACAGCTTCCTTAACGTCAGAGCTGACGCTTTCCGTAAAATACTCCTTCGGAAGTCCGAGCCTGAGGCCCTTGATGTCCTCTCCAAATCCCTTGAAGGTATACTCCTTGCTGGTGGCATCCATCGGATCCTTTCCGCATATTGCTGAGAACAGGAGCGCCGCGTCATCCACTGTCCTGGCCATGGGGCCGATCTGATCAAGAGATGAACCGTATGCGATAAGCCCGTTCCTCGAGACTGCTCCGTATGTTGGCTTGAGTCCGACCAGGCCGGTATATGCTGCAGGGATCCTGATGCCGCCGCCCGTGTCGGAGGCCAGTGCAAGAGGGACCTGGCAGCCGGAAACTGTGGCTGCGCTGCCTGAACTTGCTCCGCCGGCGACTCTTGTCTGATCCCACGGATTCTTTGCCTTCTTGAAATATGTGTTTTCGCCTGTTGTTCCCATGCCAAACTCGTCGCAGGCCGTCTTTCCGATGATGATGGCATCCTCGGCCAGAAGCTTTTCAACGGCGACAGCGTCGCTGACGGACATGTAGTTGTACAGCATCTTTGAACCGGCTGTCGTGAGCAGATCCTTTGTGAGGATCAGGTCTGAGACAGCGACCGGAACGCCGGCCAGTTTGCCCGGCTCTTCTCCTCTTTTGAGCTTCTCATCCACTGCCTTGGCTCTTTCTATGGCTGCATCGAAATTGTATGTGTTGTAAGCTTCGAGAGCTTCGTCGGTAGCCTTGATCCTCTCGATGACAGCCTGTGTGACCTCGAGAGCGCTCAGCTCGCCTTTGAGTATCTTCTCCCTGATACGGGAAGCGGATAAAACGTGAATCTTTTCCATGGTCTTCTCCTTAATCCAAAACTCTCGGAATGAGTATGCAGCCTGCCCGTGTGCTCGGTGAGCCGGCCAGAAGCACGTCACGAGGGAGTGAAGGTATCACTACGTCGTCTCTTAATCCCATGACCTCTTCAGGGTCAATGAGAGGAGCGTCGCTGTGCAGGTCCGGAAGGTCGCCGAACCTGTCAAGAAGGCCCGTAATGTCTTTCAGGACCGTCTCTTTCTTTTCGTCAGGTATCAACAGCATTGCATATTCTGCAATTCCCATAAGGTCAATATCCATTGTTTCTATTCTCCTTCTTTGTTATCTATCATGTTCAACAGTTCTTCTTCTGTTATCACCCTGATGCCAAGCCGGTTTGCCTTGTCCAGCTTGCTTCCTGCCTTCTCGCCCGCAACGACGAGAGATGTCTTCTTTGACACCGATGAAGCGGCCTTGCCTCCGTTGTCGGCTATGAGCTTCTCGGCCTCATCTCGCGAGAGCGTGGGAAGAGTTCCCGTCACGACTATGCTCATTCCCTGAAGAGCATTGCCCGTCCTTGAGGAAACATATGTCATGTTCAGGCCGCTGTTTCTCAGTCTCTCGACTATGTTCCTGCCTGTTTCCTGCCTGAAGAACGCCCGCATGCTCCTTGCAACGGTATCCCCTATGCCGTCGATCTTGACAATGTCATCTTCCTTTGCCGCCATGAGCCGGTATATGTCTGAGAATCTCTCGCAGAGGAGAGTCGCCGTCTTGGCGCCCACATTCCTGATGCCCAAAGCGAAAAGGAGCTTGTCGAGATTCTGTTTCTTGCTGTTTTCTATCGCTGTCAGCAGGTTCTCTGCAGACCTGTCCTTGAAGCCCTCGAGCTTCATGATATCCTCTTTGGTCAGGTCATAGATGTCCGCGATGTCCTTTACGAGACCCGCTTCCGCCAGCCGGGTCGCCACTGCGTCGCCCAGCCCTTCTATGTTCATGGCGTCTCTGGAGGCAAAATGGATAATGTTCCTGTTCCTCTGCCGAGGGCAGTCCGGGTTGTCGCACCTGAGCCGCGCCTCCTCGGTCCTCGTCACCGTCCGTCCGCAGGAAGGACAGATTAGAGGTATCAGAAAGATGCCTTCTGATTCCTTCTTTGACAGCTTCACGACCTCCGGAATTATCTCTCCGGCCTTTCTGACGACTATCCTGTCGCCTATGTTTATCTTCTTTTCGTTTATGAAGTCCTGATTGTGGAGGGTCGCTCTCGAGACGCTCGTACCGGCAAGGAACACCGGTTCGAACACTGCCGTCGGCGTGAGGACTCCCGTCCTGCCGACATTGATCTCAATGTCCTTGAGGGTAGTCTCCTTCTCTTCAGGAGGATATTTATATGCTATTGCCCATCTCGGGTACTTGTTGGTGCTTCCCATCCGTTCGCGCTGCCGGAGGCTGTCGACCTTGATGACAGCTCCGTCTATGTCGAACCGGAAATCGCCTCTCATCCGGCCGATTCTTTCGATCTCGCCTATGCAGTCTTCGATATCGGTGTAAGTGTTGTATCTCGGAGACACAGTAAAGCCGTAGGAAGCCAGCATATCCAGTGTCTGCTTATGAGAGGTTATCTTCACCTCATTCGAAACTCTCTGGAGGTTGAACACGAATATGGCCAACTCTCTCTCCCGGGTCACTTTCGGATCCTTCTGTCTCAGAGAGCCGGAGGCGGCATTTCTCGGATTCTTGAAGGTCCGTTTGCCCTCATCCTCCTGCTGAGCTACCAGCCTTGCGAACACGTCTCTCGGCATGTATACCTCTCCTCTGACTTCAAGGAAATCTGGGGCGTCCTTTATGTACTTCGGGATGTTCCTAATGGTGGCAAGATTGGCCGTGACATCCTCTCCGACCACACCGTCGCCTCTTGTGGAGCCTCTGGTGAATCTGCCCTTCTCATATTCCAGACTTATGGAGAGCCCGTCGATCTTTGTTTCGACCACATAAACGGGATCATCCACGGCATCCCTTACCCTTCTGTCGAAATCTCTCAATTCGTCATAGGAGAATGCATCAAGCAGGCTCTCCATCTTTACTTCATGAGTCACCTTTTCGAAAGTGGAGGATGCCAGACCCTGTACCTTCTGGGTCGGAGAATCCGGGGTTATGAGCTCAGGATGCCGGGCTTCTATGGCCTTCACCCTGTTCATGAGCATGTCATACTCATAATCGCTTATCTCGGTCCTGTTCTCGTTGTAGTAGAGATTGGAGTGGTATGAAATGGTCTTTCTGAGTTCGTCAAGCTCCTTCTTGAGCTTCTCAATGTCCATATGTGCACCTCTGAATTAACGGTTTTGCTATCAATAAATTATACCAAAACAGATATATCTTTTACAACATTTTTAGTTATGCTTGAGTCAATCTTTGAGCGACCGTTCGAACAGCCGTTCAGATACAAAAAAAGGAGACCCACGTCTCCTTTCACCTGATGTTATTCGATCAATTCGCCCTTCAGAACGACTCTGCCTCCGTCAGGACACTTGACGGTAAATATCTTAGCATTGCCTTCCCCGCAATCCAGATTTGCTCCGTTTCTCAGAGCGAAAACATATGGATAAGCTGTGTTCCACAGTTCCCGGCATATCGGCGGGCACAGATCGTCCGCGATGAAAGTGTCTCCCCGCTTATGATAGCCGCTCCTGCACCTGCTTTCCAGCACCGTCAGCTTGACTTTTGCCATATCTGTATCCTCCGATCATATATATGCAATGCCGCGGAGCTCGTCCGCGGCAAATCGTTTAGATGGAAATGATCTCAGCCACCTTCAGGGTGTGCTTGTCAATGGTCTTCTGCATCTTGAGCGCCTCGTCGATGTCAAAATCCACTACATCCCCCTGCTTGATGCCGATGACCCTGTCAAGAGAGCCGTCATTGATAAGCTCTACTGCCCTTACTGCCATCTTGGCTGCAAGGACCCTGTCTCTTGTGGTCGGAGATCCGCCTCTCTGAACGTGTCCGAGCACCGTAGCTCTGGCCTCGATGCCGGTCTGGCGGTTTATCTCCTCAGCTACCCAGAAGGCCTGTCCAGCACCTTCGGCCACGATGACCATGAAGTTCTTCTTGCCTTCCTTCTGCGTTGCAACGATCCTGTCTATGACGTCTCTCTGTATGTCATTTTCCTTTTCCGGGATCAGCACGCTGAGAGCTCCGGTGGCTATGGCCGTGTTGATGGCTATGTAGCCTGCATGTCTACCCATGACCTCAACCACGCAGCATCTCTCATGGCTCTGGGTGGTGTCACGGAGCTTGTCTATCATCTCCATGGCGGTGTTGAGAGCCGTGTCATAGCCTATTGTGTAATCGCTGCATGCGATGTCGTTGTCTATGGTGCCCGGAATGCCTATGCAGTGGATGCCCTGCCTGGAAATGGCCTGGCAACCCATGAATGAGCCGTCTCCGCCGACTACGATGAGCGCGTCTATGCCGTGCTTGCGGCAGATCTCCGCACCTCTCATCTGGCCTTCAAGGGTCATGAATTCCTTGCTCCTGGCAGTATACAGCATCGTGCCGCCCCTGTGGATGATCTCTGAAACACTTCTGAGGTTGAGATCGATTATGTCTTCCTCAAGCAGGCCGCTGAATCCGTGCCTGATGCCCTTAACCGCATATCCGTAATAGATGGCCGTTCTGGTGGCGGCACGGATCGCCCGGTTCATGCCCGGAGCGTCACCTCCGCTGGTCAGTATGCCTATCGTTCTGATGTCACTCATTTATTTCACCGCTTTCTTACAACGTTTTCTTTTCCAAGTATCTCTTCCAGCTCTTCGGTAAGCCGCCGGCTGTCCCTAGCCCAGAGATTGGCCGGAGCCTTGATGTATCTCTTTTCGTCAGCGACATAGAAGAATACCGGAATGGTGCCGTCATATTCCTTCAAGAGGGCACATACTTTTCCGAAGCTGTCCGACTTCCTAGAAGGCACCTTGAGGTAAAGACCGAACTTCGGATCCTGCTTTGCTTTGAGCAGGTTCCGGGCTTCCTCCCCGTCGGCGTCATAGATCCTGTCCGCTATGAGGGACGGCACATCGTCCTTGAACTGGACCGTTCCCTCAACTACGATGACGGAGTTGATCGACAGCAGATGCCTTGCCTTCTCGAAAAGGTTGGGGAATACTATCATGTCCATAATTCCGGTCAGGTCTTCGATGGACAAAAAGCCCATCTGCTCCTTCTTCTTGGTCGTGAAGGCTCTGAATGCGGATACTATGGCCACAACAGTCTGCCTCGTATTATCGTAAGCTATCCCGCCTTCACCCGTCAATGAAGAAATGTTGCAGGTTGATATATTATTTACGAAATCCTTCTTCTTTTCCAGAGGGTGTCCCGACAGGTATAGCCCGGCAAGATTCCTCTCAAGATTGAGCTTTTCGATCTCGTTGTAATCGCTTTCCCTGGTCATGCTCTCGTCATCCGCTCCGAGCGCCTGCGGACCGTCATTATCCCCGAAGGAGAACAGGTCTATCTGTCCGTCTATCTTGCTCTTATTCTCTTTTGCTATGTTGTTCAGGATGTAGTCCACGTTGAGGAATATCCTTCTCCTGTTGGGGATGAAGGAATCGAAAGCGCCGACATTTATGAGACTTTCGAAGGCTCTTCTGTTGAAGCCCTTTTCCTGCATCCTGACGGCAAAGTCGAATATGGACCTGAAGTCTCCCCCGGCCTTTCTCTCCCGGACCATCCGGTCTACGAAGCTCCTGCCCACGTTCTTTACCGCGGCCAGTCCGTACCTTATGTCGTTTCCTTCCACTATGAAGCCAGCATAGCACCTGTTTATGTCCGGAGGAAGTATCCTGATTCCAAGTCTCCTGCACTCCTGGGTGTACTCAAGTATCTTGTCCGTGTTCTCGAATATGCTGGTCAGCATGGCTGCCCAGAACTGGGTCGGATAATGGCACTTGAGGTACGCCGTCTGGTATGAGACATATGCGTAGGCGGCCCGGTGAGGCTTGTTGAAGGCGTAGGACGCGAAGCTGGACATCTCGTCGAAGATGTCCTCGGCTATCTCGCGGCTTACGTCGTTCTTTGCGCAGCCCTCTACGAAGTGGCTCCTCTCGGAGGCCATCACGTCCGCCTTCTTCTTGGCCATGGCTCGTCTCACCAGGTCTGCCTGACCGAAGGAGTAGCCTGCAAGCGTCCTGCATATCTGCATTACCTGTTCCTGGTAGACTATGCAGCCGTTGGTGACCTTGAGTATGCTCTCAAGAAGTGGGTGCTTGTAGCGGATGTTGTCAGGATTGTGCCTGTTGGCTATGAAGGTCGGTATGGAATCCATAGGTCCCGGACGGTACAGCGAAATGACGGCGATGAGATCCTCTATGTCCAGAGGCTTCAGATTCACCAGCACATTGGTCATGCCCTGACTTTCAAACTGGAACACGCCCATGGTGTCCCCGTCCTGAAGCATCTTGAAGGTCTCCGGGTCTTCCAGGGATATCTTGGAGATGTCGAAATCAGGCTCGATCCTCTTTACCATCTTCTCGCAGTTGTCTATGACCGTCAGCGTCCTGAGCCCGAGGAAGTCGAACTTCAAAAGGCCCAACTGCTCTATCGTAGTCATCGGGAACTGCGTGACCATCTGTCCGTCGTTGGACTGGAGAGGCACGTACTCGACCACCGGTCGGTCTGTTATGACCACTCCGGCCGCGTGAGTGGATGCGTTTCTCGGCATTCCCTCGACCTTCATCGCAAGGTCGACCAGTTCCTTCGTCTGGCTGTCCGAATCATACAGGGCTTTCAGTTCCCTGGACTGGTCCAGAGCCTTTTCCAGAGTCATCTTCGGGTCGCCCGGGATAAGCTTTGCTATCCTGTCAACCGCCCGGTAAGGGATGTCCATGACCCTTCCTATGTCCCTGACGGCGCCCTTGGCCGCCATGGTGCCGAAGGTAATTATCTGGCAGACATGGTCGCTGCCGTACTTTCTGGTGACGTAATCGATCACCCTGCCTCGCTTCTCGTAGCAGAAATCGATGTCAAAGTCAGGCATGCTGACTCTTTCAGGATTCAGAAACCTCTCGAAGATGAGGTTGTACTTCATCGGATCGATGTTGGTTATGCCGCAGCAGTAGGCGCACAGGCTGGCTGCACCCGAGCCTCTGCCGGGTCCGACGGGAATGTCATGCTCCCTTGCGTAGTTTATGAAGTCGTAGACTATGAGGTAATAGTCTACATAGCCCATTCTCGTTATGACGCCTATCTCGTAATTGAGCCTGTCCTCCAGCTCCTTCGTTATCGTTCCGTATCTTTGCTTAAGGCCGTCCCAGCAGAGCTTTTCAAAGAATTCCTGGTTGCTCGAGCCGTCCGGAGAGGTATATATAGGCAGCTTGGTCTTGCCGAACTCGTAGTCGTAGTTGCACTTTTCGGCAATTTTCGCCGTGTTCTCGCAGGCTTCCGGGATGTATGAGAAAAGGTCATACATCTGCTCGGTGCTCTTGACATAGAACTCGTCCGTCTCAAATTCCAGCGTGTCCGGGTCCGAAAGCCTCTTGTTGGTCTGTACGCATATGAGGGCGTACTGCATCCTGGAGTCTTCCTGGTCGATGTAATGGCAGTCGTTGGTGGCCACCAGCTGAATGTCCATTTCTCTTGCGAGCCTTATCAGCTGAGGAATTATCCTCTGCTGGCTCTCGATGCCGTGATCCTGCAGTTCGATATAGTAATCATCGCCGAACAGGTCCTTGTAGAAGGCAGCTGTCTCCTCTGCCTTCTCATAGTCGCCTGCAAGGAGCGCCTGAGGTATCTCTCCGGCGAGGCAGGCTGACATGCATACGAGACCTTCGTGGTACTGCTTGAGAAGCTCCCTGTCCACTCTCGGCCTGTTGTAGAAGCCCTCCGCGGACGCGATGGTGACCATCTTCATCAGGTTCTTGTAGCCGGTCTCGTTCTTCACCAGGAGTATGAGATGGTAGCTGGTGTCTATCTTGTATACCTTGTCGGTCCTTGACCTGTTGGCAACGTATACCTCGCAGCCGATTATCGGCTTGATGCCTTCCCGTTTCGCCCGCTTGTAGAAATCTACGCAGCCGTACATGACTCCGTGGTCGGTGATGGCAACGGCCTTCTGCCCCAGAGCCTTGACCTTCTTCATGAGCCTGTCTATCCTGCAGGCGCCGTCGAGCAGACTGTACTCGGTATGCAGATGCAGATGTACGAAATCCTTACTCATCTTCTTCTCCCGTCCGTGCCAGGCGGCACAGTTTTTCCATCTTTCTGTTGACGCTGGATTTTGTGAGCGGAGGATCCAGCATCTTTCCCAGTTCTGCCAGGCTCCGCTCCGGATTCTCTATCCTGAGCTGAGCGAGCATCTGGAGTTCCTCCCCGAGATCATACAGCTTCTCGGAAGCTATGAGATATTCTATGCTCTCTATCTGTCGGTTTGAAGCCCTGGCCGTCTTGGCCATATTGGCTGTCTCAGCGTTTATTGCCCTGTTCGTCCTGTTCCTTATGTCCCTGACGACCTTTTCTCCCATCAGTTCCAGAAAGGAGTTAGATGCCCCCACGTACCGGAGGAAATCCTCAATGACAGAGCTGTTTTTGGTGTATACCACATTTCTGTTCCTGCTCTTCGATACCGAAAACTCGAATCCCGCTTCCCGCAGCCGTCCTCTGGCCGTATCCGCACCCCGGTCATCATCAAGATAGAACTCCAGATCGTAGCCCTTTTCAGGAACAGTCAGAGTCCCGCACGAAATGAACAGCCCTATGAGGAAAGGCTGTAAAACCCTTTTATTCAAAGGATATTTTAGCTGTAAAGTTGAAAAGCCTGACACATCTTTTTCGCTGTTGAAGGCTATGTATGACATCCCGCCCGCTTCGTCGGTGACTGTTGTTTGGATGTCATATCTCTTCAACAGCTTCCTGACGGCCTTCGCGGATCTTTCTATATCGGTCCTGTGGCTTTCGGACAGTGTCCGGCCGGCGATCTCCCTGAAATAATAGCCCTTCAAAAAAGCCCGATTGACTTCATCGGACTTAGAAAAGGTGAAATTTGTGAGAGCTTCGCTCCTTGCCCTGTTGGAATATGAATCCTGCACTTTTACCTGCCCCTCTGTATGTCCCTGTGATGGACCGAGCAATTGTAACCCATCCGGTCTATGAATCTGTACATCCTGTCCGCAAAGCAGACTGACCTGTGATTGCCTCCCGTGCAGCCGTAGCATATGGTGAGATGTCCCTTACCCTCGTTCACGTAAAGAGGTATTGCGAGCTCCATGAGCTTTTCCTGAAGCTCGAGAAGCTTAGGCGCGTTCTCATCCGAAAACACGTATTCGGCGACAGGCCGGTCCATGCCGGTCTTGTTCCTGAGCTCCGGGACATAGAACGGGTTCTTTACGCACCTGACGTCAAAAACTATGTCGGCATCCCGCGGCACTCCGTACTTGTAGCCGAAGGATACCACCTCTATGCTCATCGTCTGTTTGATGTCAGACACAATATAGCTGAGGACCTTCTCCTTGAGTTGCCGGTTGGAAAGGAATGTCGTATCAATGACATAGTCAGCCATGCTTCTGATGCTCTCAAGAAGGTCTCTCTCATGCCTTATGGAATCCTCAAGGGAGTTTTCCGTCTGAAGCATGACAGGATGGACTCTCCTAGTCTCCTTGTATCTTGCAAGGAGCTTGTCATCCTGGGCATCCAGGAATACTACCCTGCACCCAGTCTCGCTCTTGATGTCCTTTATGGTCCTCCGGAGCATGTTGAAGTTCTCGCCCGTTCTGATATCGACTACGCAGGCGACTTTCCTGTTTGATATGATAGCATCGTTCTCCATTCTGAACAGTTCGGGGATGAACTGGAAAGGAAGGTTGTCGATACAGTAGTATCCCACATCCTCCAGAGCCCTTACGGCCACGCTCTTTCCTGCCCCGGACATTCCCGTGATGATTACAAACTCGCTGTCCATACCGCTTTCTCCGTTATCTGACTATGATCATTTCCTTTTCGAGGGTAACTCCGGTCTTCTCCTTCACGATCCGGGTCACTCTGTCCGCCAGCATCAATATGTCCGAACAGGTCGCATCCCCGGTGTTGACTATGAAGCCCGCGTGTTTCGGCGAGACCTGCCGTCCTCCTACGCTCATGCCCTTGAGTCCACACTGGTCTATGAGGGCTGCGGCATAGTAGCCTTCCGGTCTCTTGAAGGAACTGCCCGCGCTGGGCATGTCAAGAGGCTGCCTGTCCTTTCTCCTCTGAAGGAGATCGTTCATGAAATCGATTATCTCCTGCCTGTCACCCTTCTTCAGCCTGAAGGTGGCGCCGACGACTGCAAGCTTCTCGTGCCTGAAGACCGAATCCCTGTAGCCGAACATGCACTCGCTCTTTGAAAGCGTGTGAAGGTTCCCGTCCGCATCTAGGCAGTCCACGCTGACGAGCCAGTCATTTATCTCGCCGTTGAAGGCGCCGGCGTTCATGAACACCGCTCCGCCTATCGAGCCCGGAATCCCGTAGAGGCGCTCAAAGCCTTCAAGTGAAAGCTCAGCTGCCCACAGGCACACCGATGACAGACTGCAGCCTGCCCGTGCGTATATGGTCTCCTCATCCAGCTGTCTCTTTTCCTTCAGCTCCGAGGTCTTTATGACCACCCCGTCAAAGCCCTCGTCGGAAAAGATGAGATTCGACCCGTTGCCGAGGATATAGTAGTTTATGCCCTTTGAATTAATGTATCTCAGCAGCCGTGACAGCTTCTCCACTGTGTCCGGAAGAGCCATCGTAACGGCCTTGCCTCCCACTTTGAATGTGGTATGTTTCTTCAGGCTCTCCTGTTCAAGGAACCTGATATCGTTCTCTTTCAAGAAATCATTTATCATTATATGCTCCGACTAATGCGGCACCGATGATGCCCGCATCATTCTTGAATTTTGCTATTTTGATCTGCGTCCTGTTTGCAGCGCCGGCAGCGATGTCCTCGCGCTCGACATACGGCATGAGCAGATCTATGAGATGCTGTTCCTGGTTGGATATCCCTCCCGATATGCACAGCACCTGAGGCTGGAATATGTTGACAAGGTCAACAACGCCCGCAGCCAGGCTCTCTATGTATGAATCTATGACTTTCATGGCGGTCG
>CAZDOS010000049.1:0-12378 GCA_964507095.1 uncultured Oscillospiraceae bacterium
TCGGGCACAAAAAAGCCGCCTACCTTTCGATAGGCGACTTTGTCTTCAGTCTGAGACCGAGCCTTGGCTCGGTCTTCTTTTTGTCTCTTATGAATTACAGCTGCGTAATCGTGCAGTTTGCGTACAGCTGCTCCTGCATGTCATCAAGATGCTCCTTTGTCCAGAGAGCCATTGCGCCGCCCGTGTGTATGAACATTGCGCTCTCGCCCTCCTTGACGAACTTGCCGTCCTTGACAAGGTCTATGAAGCCTCTGAATGCCTTTCCCGTATATGTAGGGTCGAGCATGATGCCCTCGGTCTTTCCAAGCAGCATGATCGTTTCTCTCGTTACAGGATCCGGCTTGTTGTACATCTCACCGGAATATGGCCGATCATCAGGGCCGTATGCGATCTTAACATCATCCAATGTTATCTCGATTCCCAGATCCAGAGCCTTGGAGAGGTTGTTAGTAAACGTTACAACGTTTGCCTCCTGCCTGCCCTTCGGTGATGGTGCCACAGGAACAGCCACAACGTCAAACGGAGCCTTAAAGTACTTGATACCGGCTATCAGTCCGCCGAAAGTACCCATTGAACCGACCGTACATACGAGATGGTCGATCTTTATGCCCATCTCCTTGATCTGATCCATGATCTCCTTGACAGCCATCACATATCCGGCTGCGCCAACAGGGTTTGAACCGCCGCCAGGGATCACATATACCTTGTCTCCCTGCTCCTCGTACTTCTTGATGACCTTTTCAGTCACATCCTTGATGTCCGCAGGATTCTTAACAAGGTAGATGTCCGTTCCCATTATTGCGTCAAGCGTGAGATTTCCCGAGAGATATCCTGTCTCTTCGCCTGAAAGGATAAGGATAGGCTTAAGTCCATACTTGATGGCTGCGCCGACTGCCGTTCTTCCGTGGTTGGTCTGAGGACCGCCATAGGTGATCATAGCAGTGCATCCCTGATCCAACGCTTCCCGGATCAGATACTCGAGCTTCCTGGTCTTGTTTCCGCCGAATGCAGGTCCTGTCATATCGTCTCTCTTGATATACAGATCGCCTGTTCCAAGCACCTTTTCGAGGTTATTCATCTTCTCGATCGGGGTAGGATAATAACCCAGCTGAACCTTCTTAAGATCATTGATTCCCATGATTTTCATTCCTTTCTTAAAATATGTCTTGCCGCGCATGACAATGCACCGGCCTTCTGGTTTTAGTTTATCAAACATACGTCTTTTACGCAATTTGCTTTTGCTACATATTCTTACATTTTTTTTGTATACTCTGTCTTTTGTTTGCATACTATGCGTGATTGGGGTAAAATAAAGAGCGGAAACAGAAGGAGGCATCATGAGATATATCTTTATACTTAATCCGGCTGCAGGAAAGAACAAAGCAGCACTTTCATACATACCCAGGATCCAGAAGTATTTCGAGGATAGCGGACAGAGCTATGAGATCCATATTTCAGCCAGCGGAGATGACATTACTCAGTATGTCCGAAATCTTCCTGATTCAGAATCCTACAGGGTCTTTGCCTTCGGCGGGGACGGAACCTTGAGCAATGTGGTTAACGGATGTGTTTACAGGGACAACATTGAAGTCGGAGTCTTCCCCATGGGGACCGGAAATGACTTCATAAAGGCTTTTGATGTTGACAAAGATCTCTTTTTGGATCTGAAGGCCCAGATAAACGGTACTTCCAGACCGGTCGATCTCATCAGATACGGTGATAAGTACTGCATAAATATGTGCAACATGGGTTTTGACGCGCGCGTTGCCATTGACATGCCTAATTTCAAGAAGATTCCTCTAGTCTCCAACAAAGCCGCTTACAACCTCGCACTTGTAAAACACCTGACCAGGAAGCTTTCACGATACATCGAAGTTACTGCTGACGGTAATCCGATCTATTCAGGCGAAGCAGTCTTCTGCTGTGCGGGAAACGGAGTTTCCGCGGGAGGGGGATTCTTTATGACTCCAAAGGCAGTCGTCGATGACGGACTGATAGATGTCTGCATAGTAAGGCAGCCTTCCTATCTGAAGCTTCTGAAATTCATGAGCGCCATCCAGTCCGGAAAACATGTGGAGGATCCCGTTACGAAGGATTACGTGACATATGTCAAGTGTTCTTCATTCTCTATAAAGGCAAAAGAAAGCCTCGCCCTTGTAAATGACGGAGACGGAGAATACATCACTCAGATGGACTTTGACATTGCTCCTCTTGCCGCAAGGTTCATTATTCCGGCACCTTAACCATGATTTCGCTCTTGGTGCATGCGACTACTCTTTGAGCGGTCACGGAATCCTGTCAGAGATATCTGTGATAATCAGTCAACAACAAACACGCCGTACAAGGGCAATCCGCTCCTGAAACGGCGTGTTTTCATATCTGTCTTTTATCTGTTTACAAATCTGTCGATTGCTTGGATCAGATTGTCGACAGCCAGCAGTATCTCCTGAGATCCGACTGTCCGGCAAGCAGGTTTCAGTTCCCTCTCAAGCCTGTTTCTGACTCTGGAGTATTCTCCTCCTTCAGCATCTCTGAATATGTCAGACACCAGAGACAGAAGTCCGTCCCTTGTGTCAGGAGAAATGATTATCCTGTCTTCACTGACGGTCTCTTTCTTATCTCCCGGCATCGGCATGAGAACAGGCAGTATCTTGTCAGGCGTCTCGGATGCCGCTTTCCTGATCCGTATGTTGAGATCCGACCATGCAATGTCATAGACTATGGAATCCGTCTCCATCAGGCATCCCACGACCTGTGTCCAGGCGTGCACCTCGTCTCTGAACTTCTTTTCTCCGAAGTACTTCATTCCGGAGAACGTCTGAGTGTGTGCTCCAGGCCAGTTGCCTGCTTCGCCTATCACGCATTTGCCAAGCCTGTGCACGGATGCCTGTACGGCTCTTACAAGGCCTTTGTACTTCCCGTGAATCCCCGGTCTTCCGTCTATCTTGATATCCGCTCTCTCAAGACCGGAATCAATCGCGGCAGCAATGAGGATCCTCGAACAGAAATCATTGTCATCGGCTTTCATGAAGCTGTACTCCGGCCTTCCGGTCGGTATCATATCATTAGCCGTATAATCTTCTGCCGCCTCCATCTCTCCCATGTGTTCCAATCCTACGGTGACTGTGACTTTTTCCCGCAGTTCTGGGAAGACCTGGTATGGATCATGCCGGAAATTCCCGTTTTCGAACCCTTCGATAAAGTGCCTCGAATCTATGCAGAACAAAAGTGTCTTCTGCCTTTCCTTAACAGGTATCCTTGAAAAGTATCTTGCAATTCCCAGTGAGCCCAGGGCTCCGTTATCCTGAGTGAGCGACATCGCATCCACATGGATATTAACAGACACATACTCATCGCTTGGATCACCGTATCTTGCACCCGGCAGGAAGCATACAAAATTCCAAGCGTCACTCGGAAAGAACCTGCTTACAAGGGTCAGCTTTGCTGTCTCATTCCTCTTTGCAGCTTCCAGGACCGTCTCGGCAGTCACTCTGTCAACGACCAGAGAGGGGATATTATGACGCCTCTGGCGGTCATACAGTCCCTTGAGCGTTCCGTATGTCAGTCTTGAACAGATCACCAACCCGTCTGCTCCGCCTGCCCTGGCTATATTCAGCAGCTCTCCCCACTGGAAGAAGCTCCACCTGGTATTCCATGAGTTGTTGACTTCGGGATCAACTATCTCCAGCATTGGGGCAGGAATCTCAGGACCCGATCTGTAATTCGTATCTGTTACCACATAGCTTGCGAGAAATGAATCATCAAACGGTTTTTCAGGATATCCCCTTTCTTCCAGTACAACGATCTTTCCGCTGAACCGACCACCCTCCGGCAATCCCTTTTTGATGTCGTAGTAAACGAGCGGTGCAGTAAGTCCCTTTTCTCCTGTCGAAGGAGACAGCATTACGAATGTCCCTACCGGAACTTTTCTTCCGGATATCTCCAGACCTATGGCGCCGCTGTCATGATCCGGCCAGTCGTCAACTCTGTATGTTTCATGTTCCCAATGATGCTCCATGAAATCAACGCAGCCGAATTCCTCGAATTTCGACTTGAGCCAGTTCATGAACACATCGAAGCTTTCATATCCGGGATAGATCGGTCCGAGCTTTGCCTTGTATTCATGCCAGAGCTTTCCTTCCTTCGCAGTCATCAGGTATTCCGGTATTACTTTCATATATTGACCCTCCACTCACGATCTGTCGATGCCCACGATCCTGACATCCGTATCGTTCTCGTCATGCTTTATGTTTTTATTATACCAATATGGGGCCGCTTAAAGCAAACGGCAGACTGCTATATATCTGCAGTCTGCCGGATAATATCATTATTTCAGTGTCTGCGCCAGGAGGTAATTATCCTTTTTGGCTCTTTCCGTTTTTTCTCTGTCGACAGCGAACCTTCCGCCTGTACTCACCAGAATGTCATCGACATCGACCTGTCCGTCAATAATATTTCTTCCTATCCTGATCAGTGAGCCCGACCGGAACTCCGCAAGAACGCTGTCCTGCCTCACTTCAAGGACTGAATACATCATCAGTGCACCTCCTTCAGAAGCCTGTCTTCCTTAAGCGAATACACGACATTACCATACTCGTAAGTCACAAGATAGCTGCAGTTCATGCCTATCAGATCCCTGGTCACTGATGGATGAGGATGATGAAATTCATTATCTTTGCCGCAGGAGAACACTGTCATCTTCGGTCTTATCTTTTTCAGAAATTCATGACCGTTGGATTCAGACGATCCGTGATGGCCTGAATCATACAGACTGACATTCTTCGGAACAAGGTCAAGATTCATAAGCTCCACATCGACGCCGGCGTCCCCTGTGTCAAGATACACGGCATCCCCCAGCGTGAAGGTCGTAATGATAGAAGTGTCATTTGCGGTACCGCCGTTGTACGTCTCATTTATGATCTTTATCTCTCCGTCTCCGAGAGAGTATGTATCGCCCATGTGTGCAAACTTTATCTCATACTGTCCCTTGTTCCGATTTTCCAGAAGGAGCCTGTAGAAGGAGCTTGTCGGTGTGTTCTCTTCCGAGAGCCGGGGAATCACTATGGTATCCACTCCGAAAGTCTTCATTATGTCAAGGACATCAGAAGTGTGATCATAATGAAAGTGCGTAAGGATCAGTATCTTGATCCTGCCCACTCCTCTTTCAGACAGATAGCTCACGATGTCGGTGGAGCCTCCGTCGGCATGTCCCGCATCGATCAGAGCATATTCACCCTTGCTTTCAATTACGGTGCAAGAAGCCTGTCCCACGTCCAGTATCGTGACGGTGCCGTCATATGAAACATCTGTCGGCTGACCTTCTTTTGAAGGTATCATGCCCTGCCTGTAAAGCAAATATACGGCCGCTGCTCCTATAAAGAGGAGCAGCAACGCTATCGCTACTGCTCTTTTGCTCTTCATGATCATTCACCCTGTGACAGCATCATTTCCTGCCACTGTGCTCGTGTTACGAGAACTTCCCTTGGCTTCGAACCTTGGTAAGGACCGATTATTCCCATCTCTTCCATCTCGTCCATGATCCTGGCAGCTCTTGCATAACCCAGCTTGAGCTTTCTCTGGAGAAGCGAGGTGGATGCCTGGCCGGCTTCGACGACAGTTTCGATCGCCTTGTCCAGCATCATGTCCCTGTCAGAATCTCCGCCGGCTTCCTCAGAAGCTCCGGCAGAGCCTTTTCCTCCCGAAACGGCAAGCCTCTCCATATTGTCGATCATTTCCTGATTGTATTCGGCTTCATAATCCTTCTTGACGAAATCGATCGTCCTCTCGATCTCTTCGTCCCTTACATAGGTGCCCTGAACTCTCTTCGGCTTGCTGGCTCCTATAGGAAGGAACAGCATGTCGCCCATTCCCAGCAGCTTCTCAGCACCGGCTCCGTCAATGATAGTACGGCTGTCTATCTGACTTGATACGGCAAATGCTATCCTTGCAGGAATATTAGCCTTAATGAGGCCGGTGATGACATCGACTGAAGGACGCTGTGTCGCAACGATCAGATGCATTCCGGCAGCTCTTGCCTTCTGGGCAAGACGGCATATGTAGTCTTCCACTTCCTTGCCGGCGACCATCATCAGGTCGGCGAGCTCATCTATTATGATCGCGATATATGGTATCTTTTCAAGCCCGAGTTCCGGCTTTGACTTCACGAGAGCATTGTAGCTCTCGATATTTCTTACAGAGTTTTCAGCAAAAAGCTGGTATCTCTTCTCCATTTCCGCGACGGCGCCGCCGAGTGCTCCTGCCGCCTTCTTGGGCTCTGTAACGACAGGCATAAGGAGGTGTGGTATCCCGTTGTACTCGGCCAATTCGACCACTTTAGGGTCGATGAGTATCATCCTGACATCTTCAGGGCTGGACTTGTATATGAAGCTTATGATCGTAGCGTTAACGCATACTGACTTACCGCTTCCCGTGGAGCCTGCAATGAGCAGGTGAGGCATCCTTGTAAGATCGGTCGTAACCACATTGCCTTCGATATCAACACCGAGAGCTATGGTCAGAGGGCTCTTGGAATCCCTGAACTGTTTTGACTCAAATATCCTTCTTATCGATACCGAGCTGTTCTTCTTGTTAGGAACTTCGATTCCTACCGCAGCCTTGCCCGGGATCGGAGCCTCTATCCTGACCCCGCTGGATGCGAGATTCAAAGCAATGTCATCGGCGAGATTTGTTATCTTGCTGATCTTAACGCCGACTTCAGGCTGAAGCTCATACCTGGTGACTGCAGGTCCCCTGCTAATATCGACGATCTTTGTCCTGACTCCGAAGCTGTCAAGGGTGGAAACGAGTTTCTGTGCATTGGTCCTCAACTCTGATTCATAGTCGCCGCTGTCACCCTTGTCTTTTTCATAGAGATCGATAGGAGGATGCTTGTACACATATGCCTTTTCCATGTGTACATTCTTGTCCTCGCTGAGAGGGACGATAGCAGCCTTTTCTTCGGCGGAGAGACTGTTCTTCTTTCTTTCCCGAGCCAGTCTCTGCTCGTCTGTCATCACCTTCTCGGTCTCGAAGTCTCCCATCTGAGAGTTGATGTCATCTATTATGCTCTGCTTCGGGTCGGTCGCTTTTTCTGCATCAGTTGTAACAGGCGCCATTCCGCTCCTGACTCTCTGTATGTTGTCAAGGGCCCTGTTTGTAAGCTCCGTGCTTCTGTTGTCAGCAGATTCCCTGTTGTTCTCTCCCCTGTCCTTTGACTTGTCGACCTGCTGCAGTATCTTGTCCAGATCGTTCTGATTCTTTCCTTCCTTGACCTTGTCGAAGGTATATGCGATCCTTCCCTTTACATCCAGGCTGTCATCGTCAAAGTAGTTGACTTCCTTTTTATCCTGTGCAAGAGCCTTTTTAACATCGTCCTCGGTAAAGGTCTTCTTTGAAGGTCCGTCATCAAGGGCGATATCTATTTTTCGCCTGTTTCTCCGCGCCTTGTTTGCCCGGTTTTCCCGTGCCTGCTGCCTGAGTTTCTCCTCCTGCAGCTTTCTCTTCTCGGCATTCGCCCGACGGCGCTCCTCCATCTCCTTAGCGAGCCGCTCTCTTTCAGCGGCAGCCTTGATAGACATCCTCTTGACTATATCTGCCGGAGTGGTGTCAGTAAGGAACATGAAGAAGGCTATGGTCAGTACAGTGATGACTGCCTTGGCTGCGAAATCGCCGAAAAGACCCTGAAGCGTCGTTGCAAGTATGGCGATGACTCCACCGGAGATCGGGTTGTTCTTTGCCAGCGTATGAAGCTGAACGACCATATCAGCGGCTGAATCTGCGGTGATTTCCTTTACGAAGAAAACGTGGACCAGACTGGAGACCAGCAGTATGAACATTGTCCCCCAGATCATCTTTAGCCTGACAGGCTTATTGTTGAACGTCAGTGCCCCGTAGTAGAGGATCACCGGTCCGATTATGTAACTTGAAAAACCAAAGACTCCGAAGAGGATATTCTCCCTGAGATATGACCAGAAGTTCTCTCCCGGAACAAAACTCATGACAGTGATGATGGCGCCGAGAGCAAACATCAGTATGCTCCACAGCCTGTTGACATCCGCCTGCTGCTTCTTCGTCGGTCTTCCTCTCTTAGATGTCGAAGCCTTCTTTGTACTCTTCTTAGTGGTGTTCTTTTTTGTGGTAGTGCTTTTAGCCATTTATTCCCCTCAAAAACAAACTGAACGTATATATGTCAATACCAATAGTACGTTAAACGCATATGTAGCATTTTATTATACCATATTCCTTTTATTTTTCAAAGATGTCGGAAAAGTGCCAATGATTGCATGGACGGCAGGTTTGGGATATACTGAAAGAAAAAAGAAACGAGGAAACATCAATGAATCCGATAGCAACGTTCCATATGGCCAACGGAAAGAAGATCGTAGTGGAGCTTCTGCCAGAAGCTGCGCCGAACACCGTAAACAGCTTCATATCCTGTGCCTCAAAGGGCTGCCTTGACGGTCACGCCATCCAGCGTATCGTCCCGGGCAAATGGGTAGACCTCACCTATGCTGCGTTCCACCATGACGAGTGCAAATACCTGATTCCCAACGAATTTGCGCTCAACCCTGACATCACTCCTCTGGACTCACATCCGGGCTGCATGTGCATGGGCGGATACGGTGACAGAGGTCTTGCGGGCTGCGAACCTTTCTTCCCTCTTTCCGACCAACCGACTCACAAGGGCGTTTATCCTGTTTTCGGAAAGGTACTGGAAGGCATGGATGAACTGTACAGACTTGAAAAGGTACCGACCAAGCCGGTCAAGGGACCTTTTGAAGGAATGGAGATCAATGAGCCGATCGAACCTGAGATCATCGAGAAAGTGACTCTGGAACTGTTCGGACAGACCTATCCCGATCCGGTCAAGGTTGATACCGACTGGATACCGGCGACCTGGAAATAAACAGTGCTCTTATGGACGGCACGGGCTTATGCCTGATGCCGTCCTTTTTCGCGCAAAAAAAGCAGGTCCGAAGACCTGCTGTATATTGGTCGGGATGACAGGACTCGAACCTGCGGCATCCTGGTCCCAAACCAGGCGCTCTACCAAACTGAGCCACATCCCGTTATAAACAATGGTCGGGATGACAGGACTCGAACCTGCGGCCTCTTGGTCCCGAACCAAGCGCTCTACCAAACTGAGCCACATCCCGAAATATCCCCTTTTTCAAGGGCAAGGGTTATTATACATTATCCATATTCAAAAGTCAACATTAAAAACAGCTCAAAAAAACCTGTTCAGGCAGTGCGAGAAAGCACTGCCTGAGCTGTCTTTTTTGTATCGAATGAAGGCCTTTTCAGTCTTCCAGCTGCTTCACGTTCTGACGGATTATAGCTCTCTGGATCTTCAGCCTGGCTATCTCCTCGTCCTTGGGATTGTCGGCCTCCTCAAGCATCTTCTTTCCTTTCTCAAGGGCAGCGTTTGCTCTTTCAAGGTCTATTTCTTCCTTCCATTCAAAGGTAGATGCAAGGACCGTGACCTCTCCGTTTATGACGCTGAGAACTCCGTTGGAACAGCATGCGTATCTTCTCTTGCCGTCCCGGGTGTATACAGCTGCCCTGCCGATACCGAGTGCCGTGACATAATCCACGTGTCCCGCAAGTATCTGAGCATCACCGGCTACCGTACGGACAAGAATGCTTTCTGCCTCTCCTTCGAAATGAACGCCGTATGGAGTTACGATCTTAAGTTTGAAGGTCCGCATGGATTACTCTCCCTTCTTGACTCTCTCCACGACATCATCTATCGAACCGGCAAAGAGGAACGCCGATTCCGGATAATCATCATAGTTTCCGGCAAGGATCTCGCTGAAGCCGCGTATGGTCTCATTGAGAGGCACATATTTGCCCTGATAGCCTGTGAACTGCTCGGCAACCGAGAACGGCTGTGAAAGGAATCTCTGGATCTTTCTTGCGCGGTTAACGGTGAGCTTATCCTCGTCGGAAAGTTCGTCCATACCCATGATGGCTATGATATCCTGAAGTTCCTTGTATCTCTGAAGAACTGTCTGTACTCCTCGTGCGACTCTGTAGTGCTCTTCTCCGACGATAGCAGGAGTGAGCACGCGGCTCGTGGAATCCAGAGGATCGACAGCCGGATAGATGCCCAGGGATGCAATGCTTCTTGAAAGTGTCGTAGTTGCATCAAGGTGTGCGAAAGTCGTGGCCGGAGCAGGGTCTGTCAGGTCATCAGCAGGCACATAAATTGCCTGGATGGATGTGATGGATCCCTTCTTGGTGGATGTGATCCTCTCCTGCAGAGCGCCCATTTCCGTTGCCAGCGTAGGCTGGTAGCCAACAGCAGAAGGCATACGTCCGAGTAGGGCGGAAACCTCACTTCCTGCCTGGGTGAAACGGAATATGTTGTCGATGAACAGAAGAACATCCTGATTCTCTTCATCTCTGAAATATTCAGCCATGGTAAGAGCTGAAAGTCCGACTCTCATTCTTGCCCCAGGCGGCTCGTTCATCTGTCCGTATACGAGGGCCGTTTTGTTGATGACCCCGCTTTCTATCATTTCATTGTAAAGGTCATTTCCCTCACGGGTCCTCTCTCCAACGCCTGCGAATACAGAAATGCCGCCGTGCTGGTTGGCAACGTTAGAGATGAGCTCCTGGATAAGTACCGTCTTGCCGACTCCGGCGCCTCCGAACAGACCTATCTTACCGCCCTTTGTATATGGGCAGATAAGGTCGATTACCTTGATACCCGTTTCAAATATCTCAGCAGTCGTTGCCTGTTCCTCATAGCTTGGGGCCTTTGCATGTATAGGCATCCTCTTCACGTTCTCAGGCCGCGGCTTGTTGTCCACCGGCTCTCCGAGAACATTGAAGATCCTTCCCAGAGTCTCGTTGCCGACAGGTACCGTAATGGTCGTTCCCGTGTCTACAGCCTTGGCTCCGCGGACAAGTCCGTCCGTTGAAGCCATGGCCACGCATCTTACGACATCATCACCAAGATGCTGAGCGACCTCGACGACCAGCTTCTTGCCGTTGTTGTCGACTTCGATGGCATTGAGCAACCGAGGCAGATATCCATTCTCGAAACGGACGTCAATGACGGCGCCCATTACCTGAGTGACCTTACCTATGTTTGACTGGCTCATTTATTTTCTCCTTAACTAAGATTTCTTGATTGGCCGTCTGCTTACCGCAGATCGCCTGCGCCAGAGACGATCTCTGTGATCTCCTGAGTGATAGCTGCCTGTCTGGCTCTGTTGTACCGGAGAGACAGATCACTTACCATCGCATCCGCGTTCTTTGAAGCGGAATCCATGGCTGTGCGTCTGGCTGAAAGCTCACTTGCCCAGCTTTCGCACACTGCGCCCCATGTGATGCCTGAAAGGTACTGCGGAACTATGAGATCGAACAACTCCTCGCAAGAAGGCTCGTATTCCGTTACGGTATGGAGTCCCTCCTTGAGAGTGGTCTCGTCGATACTCGTTATCGGCAGTATCTGCATCATCTCAGGTCTCTGGGAGAGCATCGACACGAAGGTGGTATATGCGATATATACCCGGTCGACCTCGCCCCTCTTGAACATTCCGGAAACGATCTCGCTTATGTCGGAACATTCTGCCGTTGTGACGTCCTCCACGATGGAATATGCATCGGTCACGATCTCATATCCCCTCTTGGAACAGAAGTCCAACGCCTTTTTGCCCAACGGTATTACACAGAAATCCTGTCCCCGAGTGTACTCGGCCAGTTTCTTGAACATGTTGTTGTTATATCCGCCCGCAAGGCCCCTGTCTCCTGCAATGAGGATGTACAGAGTCTTGTTGACAGGACGGGTCACAAGATAGTCCGAAGAAAAATCCGTGTTTGCCGCGGCGATCTCACAGAGAGTCTCATGCAATTCCAGGAAATACGGTCTTGCCTGCTCGACTCTCTCTCTGGCTTTTCTCAATTTGGAGGAAGCGACCAGTTCCATGGCTTTTGTTATCTGTCTGGTACTCTGAACACTGTTGATCCTGTTCTTTATATCCTTCATTGAAGCCACAGATCATCATCCTCCTCTCTTTATTTTGAAGGCACAAACTTTGCCTTGTAGTCATTGATTGCCGTTATTACAGCCTGCTCCGTCTCGTCGGTCAGCTGCTTTGTCTCATTGATCGAACTTATGATATCAGGTCTCTCCGTCTGTATGAAATCGAAAAGTCCCTTTTCAAACTCGGCGATATCCTCTGTGTCAATATCCATGAGATAGTTGTTTGTGACCGCATAGATGATCACGACCTGGAGTGCGACCGGTACAGGGTTGGTCTGAGGCTGCTTGAGGACCTCCACGATCCTTTCACCCTGTGCAAGCCTTGTCTTCGTATCCCGGTCAAGATCCGACCCGAACTGCGAGAAGCTCTTGAGCTCGATTATTTA
>CAZDOS010000050.1:0-11779 GCA_964507095.1 uncultured Oscillospiraceae bacterium
TCTTTCTTACCATTCGTTTCTACTCAATTGTCATCGGGACTTTTTTTACAGCCCCCGCTTTTTCGTTATCCGAGAGGGATCTCGACCACTTCAGCCATCTTTATCAGGCAGTGCTCGATCTGGTTGGATATCTCGGAGACCAGTCTTTCTGTCATCTCGAGGTTCTTGTCCTCATCTATGTTCTTGAAGAGATTTGCCTTGATCTCCTGTGAAAGCCTGGATATCCTCGATTCAAAGTAGGATCTGGAAACCAGTTTCCTCAATACTGACGGGATGCTGATGTTGACCATGGCGTCCTGCATCTTGTCCTTTCCGAGAGCGAGCACCAGCAGGGAGATGAGAGCTCCCGCGGCTATTCCGGTAGGACCTGACGAGATCATCGCTATTCCGCTTCCGCCGCAGAGGAAGGAAACGATCAGGGTGATGACCGTGTCTATGAGCCAAGTTATCTCATCGACGGCAAACAGGTTCTTCGCATCCAATTTGATTTCGAAATCGGACAGCGACATGTACGAATTCAGACTGAGGGCGGAGTAAGGAACATTGTACTTGGTACAGATGGGTATCGTGTACTCCTCGAGCGCATATGAGACCTTCTTGAGCCATGCGGCCACCGGCTTCATCATGAGGTTCCTTGCCTCATCCGTGTGCAGGTAGTTTTCGATCTCTTCCTCAAGGATCTTGTCTATCTCAGCGAGTTTGTCGATCTCGCCGTTGCGCCAGCGGTCGACGACCGGGATGGCAGCGTTTATGAGGATAGGCTCGATCATTGCGTCGATGGTGCTGTGATAGAGATTATCGAGATTGTTCTCAACGATCTGCTCGACGTCCGAGGAAGATATGAGCCTGTTCACCTCGTTCTTGAACTCCCTTAGATCGTCATCGATCTTTCCGCAGTAGGAAAGGCCCGTAGCGACTGAGAATTCCGGAGCCGAACCGGTGATGACTATCGATTCAGGGAAGATCTCCCTGGTCCAGTCTCTCACGGCAGACAGCTTTGAGACGCCGCCGGTCATGAAGATGAGCTCAGGCGTCTTTTCGGTAATGGCGCTCCTTGCCCGGCGGAGACTGTCTATGAACACTTCCCTGAAGGATTTCCCGTCAAGCCTTGCGACAGGCTTGTTGAGCAGCTTCCCGGCTATCTCAGGGTTCATCCTGAGGGTCAGCTTCGTAGGGAAGGTGGTGTAGTGTATCGAGATGGTCTGTGAACAGTCGTTCCTCTGCCAGTATTCCTCATCGGCGAAGTACTTTTCCTTGAGCCTTCTTGCCGCGAACTCGCAGTAGCTCTTCCAGGCTTCGCTCTCCTCGAATATCTTGCGGATCTTCTTCGGATCCCTGCTCGCTTCGATTGCCTCCTCGAGAAGGATCTCATCCATGATGCCGCCGCCCAGGAACACCTCGCCTCCGGTCTGAAGCTCGACTTCCTTGCCGCCCATGATATATGCAAAGTCAGTGGTCGACGAACCGATGTCGACGACGAGCACCGGTCTTGACAGTATGTCGTAGCCGACCTGAAGATGCTTGGACTGGCATGCGCTGACAAGTGCGGCGCGCGATTCGGAGATGACTCGCGTGGGAGGGAATCCGGTCTGTTCGAAGATCAGTCGGTATTCTTCTCTTGCCACCTTGTCCCAGCCTGCCGGGCATCCGATATAGAAACAGCTGTCCTCGCCCTTGATAAGGTCACCGTTGAGATACAGTTCTCCCAGGACTCCCGCGGCAAAGCTCTTGATGTCCTTGGTCACGTTTACCGTGTCGGTCAGGAACCTGCTCTTGAAGCGCAGCTTCCTGTTCACGGCGTCAGGGCTGTAGCAGGCGCCCTCTCCTATGAGGAGCTGGCCGTTCTTAAGCATGGCATATGCCGTGATGAAGCTCTTGGTATCGTTGACAGAGAGTATCTCAGGTTCAAGGCTTTCGCCTCTCTTGAGCAGGGCTATCGCGCTTTCGGCGTCGCCGAGATCGAATCCGTAGTACTTTTCCATTACTGTCCTCCGGTTGCAAGACCCTTCTTGAGAAGTCTTCCGTCCATTACAAGCGCCGGTCTCAGCGTTGCTCGCTGGCTTGACGGCATGAGATCGAACATTGCACGGTTTTCAGGTGTATAGTCGAGAGTCTCTATCATGTTCGAATGGAGATAGAACTTGATGTGAGATATCATCTCCTGAGCGTAGACACTCTCCTTTTCCGTATACGCATCCTCAAGGATCCGGCTCAGCAGATCGATCTGCTTGGGATCGAAGCCGCCGTTATCCTCTCGGAGCCGTTTCTTCTTTTCTATCGTTTCCGCAGTCCTCATCTCGTCCAGCCGCTTGTCTATTGCAAGCACCGTGGAGAGCATCGCTCTGTATACCTTCTGACCGTCAGGGAGGGTCACTCCGTACAGATCTTCCTTCTTGCCCTTGGACTTGGACTTTGAGCCAGCTCCTGCAAGGAACATGAGTATCACTCCCGCAATTGCGAGCACCAGGACCGGAGTCTGGCTGAGGATCGTGTCAAGAGCATCTTCCTTGGCTGCGAAGAGGAGTATCGCTCCGGCGATACAGAACACTCCCGCAAGAGCAAATATGATGAAGGTATGGGACTTTTTTGCTTCATTCCGCGTATATGCGGTCTTTCCCCAGACCTTTGTCTCGCCGTCACAGTCGAGAAGGAGGCTGGAGGATCTGGCGGTCTGGACCATGTTGTAGGCCGCCGTCTTTATGGTATCGCTTTCTTCCTCATCGTTGAAAGCGTACAGGATCTTGGTGAACTCGCCGTCGACAGCCTTGGCGGCCTCTTCTGACGTAGGGGCCGAAGCTATCTGCGAGATGATCTTTTCCTTATCCTTTTCAAGTAATTCCTGCATGCGCATTATGCTTTTCACCTCGTGTTGGATTACTCTTAATATTAACACTATGCATTATTCAATGCAAGTTGACTGGACACGGTGCCGGACCGGCAGAAGGGGTCATCGCCCCGGGTTTTTGAAACAATAGTTAATATTGTTGCAATAATATTACATATGGTATATAATTTCAGTAAGTTTTCTGGGAGGAAATGACAGATGCTGGGAGCCATTGTCGGAGACATAATAGGATCAAGATATGAGTTTGCCAATCACAAGAGCAAGGACTTTCCCCTGTTTGACGAGGACTGCAGATATACGGATGACAGCATCCTTACCATTGCCGTTGCCGATGCGCTGCTGACCTGCCGCGACAGCTTCTTCACCGTTTCAGGCTATCTTGTCGATTCCATGCAGTGGTTCGGAAAGAAGTACCCCGATGCCGGATGGACCGGCTTTTTCGGAGACTGGCTCAAAACTCTCAATCCGAAGCCGTACGGCAGCTACTCGAGCCGCGCCGCAAACAGGATATCCCCGGTAGCCTGGGTGGCGCAGTCGCTGGAGGATGCCCTTGACATTGCAGACGAGGTCACCAATGTCACGCATAACCATCCGGAAAGCATCAAGGGTGCCGAGGCAGTGGTCTCGGCGACATACCTGGCTCTCCACGGCAGCAGCATGGAAGAGATCAGGCAGTACATTTGCGAGAACTACTATCCTCTCGGCTTCACGCTGGATGAAATAAGGCGGGAATATGAGTTCGACGTGTCCTGCCGGGGCAGCGTGCCTCAGGCTCTGGAGGCATTTTTCGAATCAAAGTGCTTTGAGGATGCAATAAGGAACGCCATATCGATAGGAGGGGACAGCGACACGATTCGGGCAATAACGGGGTCGATCGCAGAGGCATACTACGGGATACCTTACGCAATAAGGAAAAAGGCCATGGAGTACATGGAACCTGTCATGCAGGAAGTCATAGACGAGTTCGAAGAGAAATACGGGAACAAGGTCGATTAGGCCGAATATCGGAAGCTTTCAGAGCTGCAGGGATACCTGCGGCTCTTTGCATAAGAAAATGCGTCCCGTTCCGGATGAAGGAAGGGGACGCACATGTTGTTTCTTTTTACTTTATGGAGCCGAAGGATCCGACGGCCTCGTCGACGGTCATGTTGCCGAGGGCTACGTTGTAGCCGGCCTTCGTGACCTGTGAAGAAGCTTCGTCGCTCAGACCAAGCTCGGATACATTGATGAAATGGCTCTCGTCCAGGGCCTGGAAAGGAGCATAAACACTGTCAAGGGACATGTCGGCGCAAGGGGTCACCATTCTCTTTGCCTTGGCCATCCGGTTCAGCTCCTCGGTGCTTACCAGGAAACGCATGAACTCGTTGGCCATGTCCAGATTCCGGCTGTTCTTGTTGACTCCGAATCCGATGGAAATCGTGTTGACGAAATAGCCGCCTTCAGCGGTCGAAGGTACCGGGTGCAGGCTGTAGGTGAACGGATTTTCGGTGAAAGCCTCTGACTTGGACTCTCTCTTCTCGGTTCCGGACACGGTGTTTCCCGTCGCGAGCATCATCGGGACGTCACCCTCAAAGAAGCGGAGGATGACTGCTTCATAGTTGTCCTTCAAAGCGTCGCAGTTTTCGAGGTTCAGATATCCGCGGCTCATGAAGTCCGTGACAAGATCCAGAGCTCCGCGCATGTACTCTCCGGCCCGCGGATCCATGGAGTTCAGTTCTCCGAGTGCCTTTTCGTCTCCAGCGATCTGTCCGCAGAAGTACGGATAGAAGAGGGGATAGAGAAGGTCTCCGGAGCCCTTGCTGCAGGCAAGGATAGGGTCGGAATAGCCGGCTGCTTTCAATGCTTCGCATGTTGAGAGGAGCTCCTCATAGGTGGTCGGGACCTTAAGTCCCTCCTTTAAGAAGATGTCCTCGTTGACCATCATTCCATAGGTCGTAGTGTAGATCGGAACGCTGAGCAGCTGTCCGTTTTCGGTCTTCAGCAGGTTTGAGCGGATACATGACAGATCCAGTCCGAGAGCAGGGTCGGACAGGTCCTCGGAGGCCGCGAGTATCTCCGGACCGTCTTCCCATCCGCCCATCCAAGGATAGGTGAAGAAGATGTCAGGGGCTTCGCTTCCCGCCAGGGCGGTAGAAAGGATCCTGCTTCCGCTCTTGCTGTAACCGTCCATGAAGACATATGTGAGCTTTACATTTGGATAGTACTCTGAGAAGCGGTTGAACTCGGCTTCCAGAGCCTCAAAGTTGTTGTAGTGTCCCGCCACGGTTATGGAACATTCCGTCTCGGGATCCAGTCTCGGCGTGAAGCCTTCCGTTTCCCGAGGGCCGTTCGAGCCGCCGCCGGAACAGGCGACGATGCACAGTGCGAGCGCCATCATCAATGCATACAGTATAAATCTTGCTCCTCTTTTCATTCCTTCGTTTCCTCCTTGATTCGCTTGATTTCCTTGATAACCAGCTTCATGTCCACCGGTTTGGCTATATGGCCGTTCATTCCGGCCGCCATGCATTCGGCCACGTTCTCCGAGAACGCGTCGGCTGTCATGGCTATTATAGGGATATTGGATGCCCAAGGGTCATCCAGGGCCCTGATCGTCTTTGTCGCCTCAATGCCGTTCATGACCGGCATCTGGATATCCATGAAAATGAGGTTGAAATCTCCTTTTGAGGCGTTCTGCATCCTGCCTACCGCGAGCCGTCCGTTTTCGGCGCGCTCGGTGTACACTCCCTGCATGCCGAGCAGGGTGGAGATGATCTCCCAGTTGATGTCGTTGTCTTCCGCCACCAGAACTCTCATTCCGGAAATGTCCTCTTCGTTTTCCTCCGACTGGCTCCGGGTCGGTTCGCTTCCGAGCATTTCGCTTAGCTTGTCATACAGTTTTGAGCGGAACAGCGGCTTGGATATGAATCCGTCCACGCCGGCACTCTTTGCTTCCTTTTCGATGTCTGACCAGTCATAGGCAGATATCATAAGGATCGGAACCTTTTCTCCAAGCTTATCTCTTATTCTTTTGGCGGTCTCGACACCGTCCATGTCCGGCATCTTCCAGTCAAGTATGACTACCCGGTAATCCGGATGCTCGGAAACGGCTTTCAGTGCCTCTTCGCCGCTTGTGACGACATCGGTGATCGCTCCTATCGAGTTCAGAGCGTCCATGCCGGTCTCAAGCAGAACGTCATCATCATCTGCAAGCAGCACCCTGACACTGGGCAGCACCATTTCCTCCTCGGTCTTTGCGGCCAGCGGAAGATCAAGATTGACAGTGAATGTGGTGCCTTTTCCGACTTCGCTCCGGCAATCTATGGTTCCGTCCATCAGGTCTATCATCTGCTTCGTGATGGCAAGTCCGAGACCGGTGCCCTGCACGGTGTTGACTCGGCTGTCCGTCTGACGGGAGAACGGCTGGTACATCTTCTCCATGAATTCAGGAGTCATGCCGATTCCCGTATCCGATACGATATATGTGAGCCTGACCGAACCGTCGGTCTGTCCGGGAGCTTCTCTCAGCTCTACATTGACCTGTCCGCCCGGTTCAGTGTACTTGATGGCGTTCGAAAGAAGGTTTATGAAGATCTGATTGAGCCTGAGCTGGTCTGCGTACAGGTATTCGTGGTAGAAGTTTCCGACCCTGAAGTTGAAATCGATGTTCTTCTCCTTGACCATCGGATTGGCCATATTGACAAGGTTGTCCGCACATTCGTCGATGGAGAAGGTGACAGGTGAGAGGTTCAGCTTACCGCTCTCCACCTTGGATATGTCAAGGATGTCATTGATCAGGGTGAGCAGGTGGTTGCTTGCGAGATTGATCTTCTTCAGGTTTTCCTTCACGGCAGTACTGTCATCCGCGTTTTTGGCTGCGATGGCAGTCAGACCGATGATCGCATTCATCGGTGTGCGGATGTCATGTGACATCGTGGACAGGAAGTCGGTCTTCGCCTGGTTAGCCTGGTCTGCCGAGGCTGCAGTCTCCTTCAGCTGTCTGTTAAGTCCCATCATCACGATGATGTTGTACGCCAGCAGGGCCAGGAGGCCCAGGCTTATGATCCCGACCAGAGCCCAGTTCATCTGTGCTCTTCCCAGATCCCCGGCATTGATCATTGAGACTATGATCCAGTCAACTGTGGAGTTGACCTTCGTATGTGCAAGCAGATTGTTGTGTCCCCGTGAATCATTGAGCTCAATGACCCCTGTGGAACCGGTGATGCTGTTTCTGAGCGCCTCCATCTCAGCCGGACTGTGGCTGTTGTAGGATTGGTAGAATTCATAGAAGTTCGAATTCTTGAAGGCAAAGTCCTTCATTATGTAGTCGCCGTCGGTGTCGATCAGCGCTATCTTCGCATTCTTGTACTCCTCGGTCGGGAATGCCCATTTCTTTTCGAATATGGATACGGGTATGAGACGCAGCAGCACAGCGTCCCTTGTTCCGCCCGTCGAAGGATCCCTGAGAGTGACAGGGCAGCAGAAGGCTATGGACTGAATGGCATTTATCGGATTGGTGAACGAACGCGTGACATTGACTGCGCCGTTTTCCCTTAACAGCCCCTCAAATCCGTGGCTGAACAGGGATATGTTCCGGTAGGAAACTGAACGGTCCCCGCTGCCCCGGCGGGCAGTGGTCGACAGGCCGTAAAGCTCGCTGCTGTCGGTAAACAGGATATGCGCCATGATGTCAGGCGATGCTATCGCATCGCTCACGAAATCGATGGCCTGCTCTGCAGTCAGGTCATTTGCGTTAATGTAGTTTGCCCATCCGACACAGACCTGCTGCTCTCCTTCGAGATAGTAGGTGGTAACATTCTCCATCGCCACCGTCATGTTCTCAAAGGCATTTATCCTGGAGGACAGGTTCCTTTCCTGCTCTCTCCTGATATATGTGAGGGTCAGTATCATGATGACGGCGATAATCAAAATGTTTCCCAGAAGCATCCTGCTCCTTTTCATCTGTTATCCTCCCGTCGGTCATCCATATATATGAATTACTGATTATCAGTATATTATTCCACTATAGCTAATTATATATAAACCCGCTATCATAATCAACCAAAACAGAGCCGGGAAAACGGCATGATTTTCGATCCGAAACAGAAAAAGCACGAAACCCGGCCGGGGGTTCCGTGCTACTTATTGCGCCGTTATTAATCTGCCGAGGCTATGCTTTCCACTGTGTACCTGCTGTCCGGATATTTGAGCTCCGCCGGACCGTACTGAAGAGTGCAAAGCGACGCGGCGGCGTTGGAATATCTTACGATGTCTTCCGGCGAACAGCCCTCGCACCAGAGATAAAGGCTTGCCGCGGCGCTCGTGTTGCCGCAGCCCGTAGGGTCGACCCCCTCGTTCAGTATATAGGCCGGCGCGCTTGTGACCTTGCCGTTTTCTATCCAGGAAGACCCTTTTGTCCCTCGCCTGAGAAAACACGGTCTGTCCAGTTCTTCTATCCGCGCGAGAAGATCCTCTTCACTGTCGACGCCGAAAAAGGCACAGGCCTCATCAGTATTCATGGAATAGGCGTCCGTCAGCAGTATGTTCCTTCTGACCGTGTCCCTGAGAGACGGATCCTTGCTGGACATCGTCGGAGGCTCCCACAGTATCCTCGCGTTAGGCGCCAGAGCTCTTATCCGTCCGATCTCTCCGAAGACGGCTTCGAAGGCGTTTGAATCGATGTATATGCCCCTGGTCTCTTCTGAAAGGAACGGAGCGAGCTTCGCGAGGGAAGTCCTGCAGTTTTCGGACTGGAGAGCAAAATAGTCGTCTCCCCATATGGACTCCTCTTTCCATCTGCCGCCCTGCGAATAGACAAGACGGGTATGATGGGTGTGGGGCATCGTGATGTATACGCCGTCCCTGCTGCAGCCGTTTCTGTCAAAATATTCTCCGTACCGGGCAAGGAGGTCCTCGCCTCCGCTGGTGACGAGTACGCAGTCATCCGTAAACCGGGATATGGCGCTCCAGGCGAATATCCCGCATCCTCCGAGTATGTCGACTGTCTCAGTCCCGTCCTCATGAACGATGTCGTTGAGTATGGATATTCCTGCGGCGATGTATCTGTAGCCCATTCTAGACCTCCGTCATCTTTCCGCCGGCGAACACATACATGTTCTCGTGCTTTATCCCGATGCTTCCGCCGAGCCTGCAGATATGCGGCTCAAAGGTGACCGGCTTTCCGTAGGAGACTATGCTCCTGTTCTCGCCGCCGATGATCGTGACCCTGTCCTTTTGGTCATTTTCCACCGTGTGACCGAAGTTGCCGTGATAATCGCAGTTCCTGTAGCCCTTCCTGTCAAGGATCTCCTGAATGAAGGAATGAAGCTCGCTGAAGGTGGTACTCTCATCAACGAATCCGATGAAGGCCCTGTGGAGTTCCTTCTCCAGTTCCATGCCCCGGACTATCTCCTCATTCTTGGAATCCTGCCATGGAATGATGCTGCCGTTCTCGATGACAAAGCTCCTCGTCAGGTCTCCCCAGCCGCCTGAGACAGTAGGGGCCACATCAACGGTGACGTAATCGTTGTCCGCGACTTTCAGTCGCTCAAAGAGCGGGGAGGGATCGTCATGGGACGAAAAGGACGTATGCGGTCCGTACAGGATGAGAGCAGGATCATTGTGTATCCACCAGCCCTCGCTTCCGTCCAGCTCCATGACCTTGGCGCAGTATTCGTGTATCTCTTCCCTTGAAAGACCCGGTCTGAGATATGAATTCAGTGCTTCCATGCATCTTTTTGCTATCTGCTGCGCTTCCCATATGCCCCGGGCCCTGACAGAAGCGTCGCTTTTGAACAGTTCGATAAATTCTTTCTTATCCATGTGTCATTCCCTGCCAAACTGCGGTATGGACGCGGAGAAAGCACCGTCCCCCGAGACCATGTCCCAGAGCAGACGCATCATGTCCGGCCTGTACGGGATGAATTTCCCGCATTCTATGAGTTCCAGGACATCCTCAAGCGATGCCCACCTGACCTCTGCGACTTCCTCCTTCTGCAGGACGAGATCCGAGAGATCGACGTCAGACAGACAAATGTAGTAATCATCGAAGCCTTCCGAGAACATCATCGTCATTACCGGAACAGGGTCGCCCTGCACGGCAAAGCCGAGTTCCTCCATGGCTTCTCTTTTCACGGCGTCAAGGCTCACTTCGCCCCGGAGGGCGCTTCCGCCTACCGACAGATCCCAGAGCCCGGGAAAGCCTTCCTTGTCATCCCGTCTTCGCTGGATGAGGAGCAGGCCCTTGCCGTTGAAGATGCAGAGGTGGACGACGATATGATACAGATCCTTAGGCAGTCTCTCGCCGCGGCGTATCTGCCTGCCGACGAAACGCCTGTTCACGTCATACAGATCAAAATGCTCCATCGGTAGTCATTCCGCCGTAGGGCTGTTGCAGTTCATCACGTAATGGAGCGAGAAGCCTTCGAACTGCCTTCCGGCCTCCTCGCACAGCATCTTCAGAAAGGCGAACATCTGGACCACATCGCCCTCGAACTTGACGGCATAGGCGATATCGCTGACGGAAAGCTCACCGAAAAGGACATCGTAGTTGTCGAAGATGTTTTTTATGAACTCGAGTCCCTTCTCTCTGCTTGAGCCGTTAGGGCAGAGCTTCAGCCGGCACTTGACCGCAAAGGATTTCTCCACAAGCATGTTCGGCTCGCCCATGATATGCACCGGCACCGTTATCGAGGCAGGGATGTCGTCGTATATCTCTCCCTCGATCGCCATGTGGACTCCCTCAGCGTATGCGTTTATGAACAGGCCCCTGAGAGCGTCGATGACGCTGTCGAGAGGTCCCCGGTAGACGGTGGAGATGGCATCCGTGGCAGAGTACACTGCCGAGGTGTCGGTCCTTTCAAGGGCTCCGAGTATTATATCGATGAAGCCGTCCGCCATGGGATACAGCGAGAACCTGGTTCCGTAGTTTTTCATTTATGACATCTCCTTTATGTATTGATCTTTTCCCGATTATATCACAGCTTTCGCCGGTTTGTCTTTATCCCGTCCTGATGATATAATGGACAAAAGTGAGGGAAACAGATATGGAATACAGAAGATTCAACAACAGGATGGTTATCCGTTTTGATCTCGGAGAAGAGATACTGACGGGCATTAGACAGGCTGTGCTGCAGGAGGGGATAAAGCTCGCACAGGTCAGCGCCATCGGCGCCACGGACAGATTCACCGTGGGAGTGTATGATGTGGAAAAACAGGTATACCATCAGAACACCTACACAGGGCCTCATGAGATAGTGTCGCTGTCCGGCTCAGTAAACACGATGAACGGCGAATACTACGCCCACATTCACATGAGCGCAGGAAACTCGGACAACATCGTTTACGGAGGCCATCTGAACGAAGCGTTCGTGTGTCCGACCTGCGAGATGTTCCTGGACATAATAGACGGTACTGTGGACAGAGAGAAGGACCCGAAGACCGGGATCAACATATTCAAGTTTGAGGAATAGAGAATGAAGAGAGTTACGAGTGTCATAGCGGCATTGCTCATCCTGCGGTCGGTGATCCGGCTGGTGTTTGCCAACAACCTTGAAAAGAAGGAATCGGAGAATGCGGTGCCGATAAATGACGTGATGGACGGCTACGAGGACAGCAGCCGGGTGTTCATAGACCTGTCCGAGTATCCCGAACAGATATCTGCCGAAGATGATGACGGCGGAGCGTTCTACATTGTCAGCGACGATGACTACTATTACATCGCATATATGTATGTCAGCGACGCCGACAAGATCGAGCCGGACGACTCGGGCTATTATCACCTGACGGGAGCCCCTGTGGAGGCCGATTACAGCCTGATGGATTTCGTCATTGAGTACATGAATGAACCGTACTGGAACAGCGACGGCGAGTGGGTGGAATTCACCGGAGACGATGTCTTTACGGAGGATGACTATTATTCCGTATTCGGTTCCCATTACCTCGATGCCACAACTG
>CAZDOS010000051.1:0-11353 GCA_964507095.1 uncultured Oscillospiraceae bacterium
CTGGGCTATCCTATCTTCGTCAAGCCGGCAAACTCCGGCTCTTCCGTGGGCATATCAAAGGCCCATAACAGGGATGAACTGAGAGCAGGCATAGGCCGGGCTCTGGCACACGATAACAAGGTCGTTTTCGAGGAATTCGTCGAGGGGCATGAAGTCGAGTGCGCAGTCTTCGGAAACTGCCCTGACCTCATTGCCAGCGAAGTCGGCGAAGTGGGAGCAAGCGCCGAGTTCTATGACTATGATGACAAGTACTACTCAGGAACATCCGTCACCTTCATTCCGGCAGACCTGCCTGAAGAGACAAGGCTCAAGATAAGAGAGCTTGCTAAAAAAGCCTACACCGCAGCGGACTGCCGCGGACTTTCAAGAGTCGACTTCTTCGTGAGAAAGGACGGAAAGATCCTCATCAACGAGATCAACACCCTGCCTGGATTCACAAACATAAGCATGTATCCGAAGCTCATGCAGTACATGGGAATGACATATCCTGAACTCATAGACGGCATAATCTCTCTCGCTTTCAAAGGAGAAGAAAATGAAAGATAGACCGATTGGAGTGTTCGATTCCGGTCTCGGCGGACTGACATGCGTAAAGCAGATCCTCGAGATGCTCCCCAACGAGAACATCGTCTTCCTGGGAGACACCAAGAGGAATCCTTACGGAGTGAACACCAAAGAGACTCTCACAAGATATACCACCGATGACGTTGCATTCCTGCAGAGGAGAGACGTCAAGCTGATCGTTGCCGCATGCGGCACCGTATCCAGCAATGTCCCCGCCCGGCGGATACAGGGCCTCAGCGTTCCGTTCGTTGACGTCATCACCCCTACAATCGACGCAGCTCTCAAGGCTACCAAGACGGGAAGGATAGGAATAATCGGAACCACGGCCACTATCAAGTCCGGAAGCTTTGCCAACAGGCTCAAGAACCGGGACAAGAATGTGCAGACCGTTTCAAACGCATGCCAGCAGCTTGTCGCTCTGGTAGAGAGCGGAAACATCGAGGAAGACAATTTCACCACCAATCAGGTCACCAGCGAATACCTTGCTCCAATCAAGGCCTTCGGAGTGGACACGCTGATACTGGGGTGCACGCACTTCCCAATCATCTCAAAGATCATACAGAACATAATGGGACCTGACGTGGTCCTGATAGACGCCGGAAAGGAAGCCGCCAAGGAGGTCGCAAGGCTCCTGCCTCAGCTTAATCTGGAGAGGCAGACCCCGAGAGACGACACCAGATACTTCGTAACGGGTGACAGTGCCGCCTTCGACAGCGTGGCCAACATCTTCCTGGGCGGTGCCGATGATGTCAGGAGCGTCACGGCCGACATCTACGAATAGGAAATGAAGGAAAACTATCTTATAACCATTGACGGTGTCATCGAATATCCCGAAGACACCGAAACGATAAGCCTCACCACCGTCGGCTCCTACTACACAAAGGGAGGCAAAAGATACATATGCTACCGCGAGAGCGAATCAACGGGCTTTGAAGGGTGCCTTACCACCGTCAAGGCCTGGGAGGACGGCGTGTCCATCACAAGATTCGGCTCGGACGATTTCAAGACGAACCTGACCATACAGAAGGGCGCTGTCAACATATGCAATTACGAGACGCTCATGGGGACCATGATGCTCGACATCGACGGTATCGACGTGGAGAACAGACTGAATGATGAGGGAGGAGACCTGTCCTTCTCATACAGCCTCAACGCCGGAGGCATGCTGATAAGCGACAACAAGGTTAATGTTAACATTAAGGAGATTAATTAACAGTGGATCTGAAATATTTTGACGGAAGGAACCTTGCCAAGAGCCAGATCACCGGTATGGTGGAATCGGCCCTGTCCAGGTGCATCGAAAGCGGAGAGCTCCGGGCTGCGGACGCTCTGCGCCCGTTCTCGGTGGAAGTGCCTCGGGACACAAAGAACGGAGACTACTCCACCAATGCCGCCATGGTTAACGCAAAGGCCTTCAGAAGCAATCCGAGAGCGATAGCAACACGGATAACATCGCATATAGACCTTGAGGGAAGCTTCTTCGAGAGAGTCGAGATCGCCGGACCGGGCTTCATAAACTTCTACCTGGGAAGAGAATACTACTCCACGGTAGTAAGGGCTGTTCTTGAGAACGGTGACGACTACGGCAGGACTACCATCGGAAAAGGCAAAAAATACAATGTGGAATTCGTTTCAGCCAACCCCACAGGTCCAATGCATCTGGGCAATGCCAGGGGCGGAGCTCTCGGCGATGTCCTTGCCGAATGCTACAACTGGTCCGGATATGAAGTCGCCAGAGAATTCCTCATCAATGACGCAGGAAATCAGATAGAAAAGTTCGGACTCAGCCTTGAGGCGAGATACATGCAGATCTTCGATCCGAGCTATCCGTTTGACGAGAAGTTCTACCAGGGTGCTGACATCACCGCCAGGGCCAGGGAATTCTATGACATCCACGGTGATGCATACAGGGACAGACCGCTTGACGAGAGGAAGCAGGCTCTCATAGACTACGCCCTTCCTAAGAACGTGTCCGACATGAAGAGCCATCTCGAAAAATACAGGATCAATTACGATGTATGGTTCTCCGAGCAGGCCATGAGAGACAGGGGCGACGTGGAAAGAGCAATCGCAACTCTCACCGCCAACGGCTACACCTATGAGAAGGACGGAGCTCTCTGGTACAAAGGCACTGCCCTCGGTGAGGAGAAGGACGAAGTTCTCATCCGCGCAAACGGCATTTCCACATATTTCGCCGCAGATATCGCCTATCACTATGACAAGCTGGTCACCAGGGGCTTCGACAAAGCCATCGACGTATGGGGCGCTGACCATCACGGACACGTTGCCAGGATGAAGACGGCAATGGCTGCTCTCGGTATCGATCCGGAAAGACTGTATGTCGTCCTGATGCAGCTTGTAAAACTTGTTGCGGATGACGTGGACGAGAACGGAAACCCTATCCTTGACGAGAAGGGAAATGTCAAGAAGAAAGAGATCAAGATGTCCAAGAGGACCGGCAAGGCGATAACCCTGGTCGACCTTCTGGACGACGTCCCGACAGACGCGGCAAGGTTCTTCTTCAACATGCGTGAACCCAACACTCACCTGCTCTTCGACCTCGATCTTGCCATAAGGGAAGACAGCGAGAATCCGGTGTACTATGTGCAGTATGCTCACGCCAGGATCTGCAGCATCCTGCGCCGGCTTGAGAAAGAGGATCTGGTGTACAGCGGTGTGGAAGGAACCGATCTGGGTCTTTTGACTGACCCGGCAGAGACGGATCTCATAAGAGTCCTCTCATACATGCCCGGCGAAATTGTGGACGCAGGCGCTTCCTATGACCCATCCAGGATCACGAAGTATTCCATCAACCTTGCGACTGCATTCCACCGTTTCTACACTGCCTGCAGAGTCCTGGGAGATGACAAGGAGCTTTCAAAGGCAAGGCTCGCTCTGTGCGTAGCATCAAGATACGCCATTGCAAACTGCCTGAAGATCATGAACATCACTGCTCCGGACAAGATGTAATATCATCAGAACAACGCGGATATCCCCGGCTCATGCCAGCGGGATATCCGTTTTTCTCTGCTGTCGGTCATTGAACGGCCGTTCATGCAGATACGGCAGGGATTCTCCGTATCTGCGACATGGTCGGCACAACTTGAGCCGTCATAAAATTAACACTTAAGACATACAAAATCCCCCTTTTGTCTTTAACTGCCGGCCCTGTCTGTGTTAAAATGATATGAAATATATAATAATACTTTAACTGAATTAAGGAGAAACATACATGTCCGTACTCATAATCGCTGAAGCAGGCGTGAACCATAACGGCTCGCTCGAACTGGCAAAGAAGATGGCACTCGTTGCCAAACAGGCAGGCGCTGACATCGTAAAATATCAGACTGCCGTTCCTGAACTGGTCATAAGCCAGTATGCTCCAAAGGCTGAATACCAGAAGGAATCGACGGGTTCCGGCGAGAGCCAGCTGGAAATGGTGAAGAAGATCCACTTCGGATTTGCCGCGCACCGCGAACTCAAGGAATACTGCGATTCAATAGGCATAAAGTACCTTTCCACGCCTTTTGACATGGACTCGATAGATTTTCTGGAAAGCCTGGACATGCCTTACTGGAAGATCCCTTCCGGCGAGGTCACCAACCTGCCATATCTTGAAAAGATCGGAAGCCTCGGCAAGCCGATAATCATGTCAACGGGAATGTGCGAGAAGAGCGAGATAAAAGCAGCGCTCGACGTTCTGTACAAGGCGGGCGCAACGGATGTCACGGTCCTTCACTGCAACACCGAGTACCCTACTCCGCTTGAGGACGCAAACGTAAGAGCAATGCTTGACATCAAGGAGACCTTCGGAACAAAGGTCGGCTATTCCGATCACACCCTCGGTCTCGAGGCTCCGCTTGCGGCAGTTTCTCTCGGAGCCACAGTGCTCGAGAAGCACTTCACCCTCGACAGGAACATGGAAGGACCTGACCATGCGGCTTCAATGGATCCTGAGACCCTTGTGGCTCTGGTCAAGGCAGTACGCAACACCGAACTTGCACTCGGCGACGGGATCAAGAAAGTCACTAAGAGTGAGGCAAAAAACAAGGACATCGCCAGAAAGAGCATTGTCGCAAAGGTAGCCATAAAGGCCGGAGAGACCTTCACGACAGACAACATCACCGTCAAACGTCCGGGCAACGGAATAAGCCCGATGAAATGGTATGAGGTGCTGGGACAGAAGGCAGTCCGCGACTTCTCAATCGACGAGCTCATCGAGCTCTGATCACGGTTTTCACTGACAGCAGGAGAACACAGGTGAAGATACTTGTAAAGAGCGTCTATGACGCATTCGACTACTGTATGAGCCATTACTATCCTTTCGGCCTTGAAGAATTCGCCGAAAGGAGCGACAGGTATGCCGTCATTTCCATACAGGACAGCCATCTGGGAGGTTTCGGTTTCAAATTCACCGAAAACAACTTCTGCACGGGAGTTCTTACGCTGCTGTTCGACGATACGGTAAGGGATATCCCCGGCACCGTACTCTTTTCAGAGGAGCAGGCCGAAAGGATCATCGACTTCATACTTGATCATCTGGATTCTGACACGCTGCTTATCCACTGCTACGGAGGCCAGTCGCGTTCCGTTGCAGTGGCTGCATTTGCATGCATGATGCTCGGATCGGACAATTCCTCCTTCTTCGAGAAGGCAAGACCGAACGAGCATGTTTATTCGACCCTGGCGAAAGTTCTTGAGAAGAGAGATAACTCATATATAGAGGAGGACCCATCATGAAATGGCTGTTTGACAAGGCAGACGGATATATAAAGACCATGAAGTGGCAGGATCTGTCACTTGTAAAACTCTGTCTTTTTTCCATCGGTCTCATCGTTGCCGGATCCATTGAGAAGAAGGGAATCAGAAAGCTTCTGAGGAACATCGGCATACTGGGCTTTGCTGCTTCATACATTCCGCTGATGTCCAGATTCCTTCCTTTCCTGTTCAGAAAAGAGGATGTCGATTGAAGAAAAGGATCGCGGTGGTAACATCCACCAGGGCAGATTACGGTCTTTTGAGACCGGTCATAGCAAAGATCAACGAAAGCGACAGACTGACCCTCTCTCTCATAGTCACGGGTACTCATCTGCTGGAGCCTTTCGGCAGGACTGTCAGCGAGATCGAGAGGGACGGATTTCCGATACGGCACGAAACGGACATCCTGAAGTTCGGTTTCACAGAAGAAGGAACGGCCAGGACCATCGGATATACCGTCCGGCGGTTCACGGATCTCTGGACTGAAGACAGACCCGATGCCGTTCTGGTGCTTGGGGACAGATACGAGATATTTGCGGTCGCTACGGCTGCGTCCGCGCTTTCCATACCGATAGCCCACATATCCGGCGGGGACGTGACAAGGGGAGCCAAGGACGATTTCTACAGACACTGCATCACCAAGATGTCCTCTCTTCACTTCCCTTCCTGTGCTGACAGCTGCAAAAGAGTCATTCAGCTGGGAGAGGACCCGTCAACGGTCCACAATGTGGGAGGTCTTGGAAACGAGAACATAAAGAAAGTGCCTCTCATGTCTCTTGAAGAGTTCAAGGACAGCATAGGCTGGCCGGAGCTTGACAGGTTCGCACTCATAACCTATCATCCCGTGACCGCGTCCGGCAGAGACGTCAGGGACGACATGGATCGGTTTCTCAAGGCTCTGGAGAGGACAGACCTTGACCTACTGTTCACCAAGAGCAACCGGGATGCAGGCGGAGATGTCATCAACCGGATGGTAGACGAGTTCTGCGCACTCCACCCTGACAGAAGCAAAGCCTTCTTCTCGCTTGGACTCAGAAGATATCTTTCTGCAATGAAATACTGTGCTCTCGTAGCAGGCAACTCGTCCTCGGGAGTCGTAGAGACACCTGCTTTCGGCAAGGCCGCCGTGAATGTCGGTGAAAGGCAGGACGGAAGGTTCATCGCAGAAAACGTCATATGCTGCAGCACTTCCCGGGAGAGCATAACTGAAGCTCTGAACGCTGCCCTTTCCGAAGAGCACCGGATCAGATGCGCCCATGTCACAAATCCTTATGAGGCGGGAGTCGAGACTTCAGCTGAGATCGTGAGGATAGTGACTGAATGGCTCAGTGGAGACATTCCGCCTAAAAGCTTCCACGACGTGGAATTTGAAATACATTAAATAAAATGGAATATACATTTTGGAGGAAATCATGAAAAAAGCTTTGATCGTGGGACTCGGTTCCATGGGCAAGAGAAGGATCCGCCTGCTGAGAGGTCTGGATCCGACAATCGAGATATTCGGTGTCGATACAGCCGCACGGCGTCGCCGGCAGGTTGACGAAATGGGCTGCGAGACCTTCGAGTCGATACGGGAGGCAGCAAAGAAGGAGCCTGACATGGCTTTCGTCTGCACATCCCCTCTGGCACATTTTTCAATAATCAACGAGCTGCTCGACTACGGCATCAACACCTTCACCGAGCTCAATCTGGTCAAGGACGGCTATGACATCCTCATGGCAAAGGCAAAGGAAAAGGGCTGCGTGCTTTTCCTATCGAGCACAATGCTCTACCGCGGCGAGATCAACTACATGATCGACCAGGTAAGGAAATTTGACGGTCCGGTCAGCTACATCTACCACATCGGTCAGTATCTTCCTGACTGGCATCCATGGGAAGACTACAGGGACTTCTTCGTTTCCAACAAGCGTACCAACGGCTGCAGAGAGCTGTTCGGCATAGAGCTGCCTTGGCTGATCGAGGCCTTCGGCGAGATCGCCGAGGTGTATACGGTCTCCGACAAGCTCACTAACCTCGAGCTCGACTTCCCTGACAGGTTCTTCGTTACCATCACCCATGCCAACGGCACAAGAGGCATACTTGCCATAGACATCGTCTGCCCTAAGGCAGTGAGAAACCTTGAGATCTTCGGAGAAGGTCTGCACCTGTTCTGGGAAGGCAATCCAAAGGCCCTGTACAAGTACAATGTCGAGACCAAGGAGAAGGAGTTCATCAACACCTACGAGACCTTCGAGCATGACAGCAGATATTCAGACAACATCGTAGAAAACGCATATGTGGATGAGATGCGCAACTTCCTTGGCGTGATCGACGGCACCGAAGAGCCGAAGTACTCATATGAGAAGGACCTGGTGACGATCAGGGTAATGGACCGGATAGAGGGAATAGAAGAATGAAGGTATTGTTTGTAGGAATCGGTTCCATAGGAACCAGACATCTCAGAAACCTCCACACCGTAGCGAAAGAACGCGGTCTGGAGCTTGACATCACCGCGCTGAGGTCCTCGGACAGAAAGCTGCCTGATGACGTGTCGCGGCTCATCGACAGACAGATCATGGAACTGGATGACACATTCTATGACCTGGCCTTCATCACCAACCCGACGACGCTCCACTACAGAGCGATCGAAGCCCTCAGGGGCAAGGCGGGATTCTTCTTCATCGAGAAGCCTATCTTTGAGGACAGCAAGTGGGATCCTGCGGACCTGGGACTTACAAGGGAGAACGCATATGTGGCATGCCCGATGCGCTACTGCGGAGCATACATGAAACTCAAGGAGATACTAGCTGACAAGAAGCCATTCTCCGTCAGGATCATCTGCTCGTCATATCTGCCGGGCTGGAGACCGAACATCGACTACAGAAAGAACTATTCTGCCATCAGAGCTCTGGGAGGCGGCGTAACGATCGACCTTATCCACGAGCTGGACTACATGACGGACCTGTTCGGCTTCCCTGTCGAGAGCTACAACTTCAAGGGCACATATTCGGATCTTGAAATAGACAGCGATGACCTGTCTGTATACATATCAAGATACCCTGACAAGATCTGTGAGGTCCATCTTGACTACTTTGGAAGAGAATACCGCAGGACCTGCGAGGTCTTCGTATCCGAAGGAACCATAGAGGCCGAGTTCGGCAAGGGCAGCGTTACGCTCCCTGACGGCACATACATAAACTGCAACGAGGATGCCAACATGCGTTTCATCCGCGAGATGAGAAACGTACTGGACATCATGGACGGAAAGGCAGAGAACATAAACGACGTCATAAAGGCCAGGAAAGTACTGGCACTGACGCTCGGTCAGGAGGTCTAGCATCATGAAGAACGTTATACTTACCATATGCGGCAGACGGGGCAGCAAAGGCTTTAAAAACAAGAATCTCAAGACATTTCTGGATAAGCCGCTTGTATACTACTCACTGGCCTCAGCGTTCGATTTCAAGCGGAGAGCAAAGGACACTAATGTGGACATCGTCCTCAATACGGACAGCGACCTTCTCGCAGACATCGTTAAGGAAAAATATCCTGAGGTAGTTCATATTCCGCGTCCGGAGGAACTGGCGGGAGATGTCGTCCCGAAAATGGCAGTATATCAGCACAGTCTCCGCTACATGGAAGAGAAGAAGGGCATAAAGTATGACTATCTTATCGACCTTGACATCACGAGCCCGCTGAGGCAGATAGACGATGTCCTCGGACGGTATGAGCTTATGCTCTCAAGAGATGACATCGGTCTTGTATTCTCCGGCTGCCCGTCAAGAAGAAACCCGTATTTCAACATGGTCAAGATGGTGGGCGACCATGTGGAAAAGGTCATAGAGAGTCCTTTCACCGCCCGCCAGCAGGCACCGGCGATCTACGACATCAATGCGTCGATCTACGTCTTCACGGGAGAGTTCCTTCGCACCAACACCACAGGAATACTCTGGGAGACCAAGATCCTGCTCTATCCCATGAGAGACACCGCAGTGCTGGACATCGACAGCGAAGAGGACTTCGACATGATGCAGCTCATAGGCGGCTATCTGTTTGAAAACGTCGAAGGTTTCAAAAAGGTAAGGGAGCTTATCAGATAATCCCGGTCGCGGATATCGGCATAATGCCGTTAAATCTTATTAAATTAGAATTATGTGGCTTTTCAAGTGACAATTATTGTCTTTATTAATTGAAAAGCCACATTTGATTTTTTTACTTAAATCTGTTATTATATTAACGTAGATACGTATCACTTAAAGAAGGGGGTGTAACCGTTGTACCAAGTAGGCGATATTTTCTTTTACAACTCTACGGGCGTTTGCCAGGTAGTCAAGGTCGGGGAACCGGATCTCAAGGGACTTCCCGGCGGGGTAGACTATTACACTCTCCAGCCGATCTCTTCCGATCACCGAGAGATGATCTATGTGCCGGTCAACACTACCGCGTACATGAGAGACGTGATAACCCCGCGGGAGGCAAAAGACTATCTGGAGCTCGTTAAGGAACTTGAACCTCTAAATCCGGAATCAAGAAATCCGAAGGTCGTGTCCGACTTCTACGGACAGCTCATATCCACATACGACTGCAAGAACCTTTTACAGGTCATGGTAAGCCTTATAGTCAAGAAAAAGGAATGCATTTCCAAGAACAAGCGTCTGAATCAGACCCAGACGAACTACCTAAGAAGGGTGAGTGAAATGATATGCAATGAATTCGCCCTCGTACTCGGTTTAAGCTGTGACGAAATCCGGCAGCTCATAGAAAACAACATTACAGTCAGTTAATTCAACAAGCCACAACTTATTCCCTGGGACGTCCCGGGGTTTTGTTTTTTTGCTAAAACTAGAACGCAGTCTGTATTGTTTTCCAAAAATTGAAATGATATGATTTAAGCATAGCTAACCAAATGGGGAGGATCAGAAATGATTAACAAAGAATTGATAAAGAAGCTTGCCGGACAGCTCAGGGACGACGGCGTGGATGCCATAGTCGTTGCTCCGGGCGGAGACCTCAGATTTTTGCTGGGCCACTCGCCACATCTGTGTGAGCGTTTCCAGGGCATGTTTATAAAGAGCGATGAGACACTGTTCTACTTCTGCAACACCCTTTATGAGGACGAGTTCATCGACCAGATGGACGGAGAGCCTATCTACTCCTGGCACGACCGGGACGGCTTCGAGACAAAGGCAAAGGAAGTATTCGAGAAGTATGATCTCGTAGGCAAGAAGATCGCTTTCAACGGCAACGTACGCGCTTTCAACCTCATCAAGCTGATGGATGCAATAGAGTTCACACCTGTAAACGGCAAGGACTACATCGAGCTGACGAGGATCATCAAGACTCACGAAGAGCTGGACAATCTCCGCGAGGCCTCCAGGATCGCGGACCTGGCTTTCGAGGGCGTCATCAAGTTCATAAGACCGGGCGTTACCGAGAAGGAGATCGAAGACGAGATCAAGCGCATCTGCGCCGAGAACGGCGGAGAGAATGCAGGCGGCATCGTAGCTGTAGACGAGCATGCGGCACTTCCTCATTACTTCGGCAAGTCCGGCGTTGTCAAGGAGCACTCCATAGTCCTCATGGACTACGGCTGCACATACAAGGGCATGTGGTCAGACACCACAAGGACTGTCGTGGTCGGCAAGGCCACAGAGAGAGAAAAGTACATCTACAATCTTGTCCTCAAGGCAAACCTGGCCGGCGAGGCTGCCGACAAGAACGGCGCATGGATCCCTGACTGCGACGCGGCTGCGAGAAAGGTCATCGAGGATGAGGGACTGGGCAAGTACTTCAACCACCGTCTCGGACACGGTATCGGATATGCCGGACATGAAGCTCCTTACATCCACGGCGATTACAAGATGCACCTTGCTCCGGGCATGGCATTCTCCTGCGAGCCTGGCATCTACATCAAGGATGAGATCGGCGTAAGGATCGAGGATGTTGTCATCATCAACGAGAAGGGCGAAACGGAGATCCTCAACAAGACAACCAAGGAACTCATCGAGATCGAACCAAGATAATCAGTAAACGATACAGCCTGCGGCATATG
>CAZDOS010000052.1:0-11297 GCA_964507095.1 uncultured Oscillospiraceae bacterium
CCTCCTAAAGTAGATTTTGGATTTTTCCATTGTCTACTTTAGGAGGAGCATATCAAGTGAAGGTGGCCATTATAAAGTTTACTCAGCTATTTCAACGAACAATACATATGAATATGCATTGAACAGGCACACCGCCAACAATCCAAAATGCACTATGTACATAGCTCGGGGTAATGATACAGATTCGATGGTTGATCTTTTGCCTGTAGGTTCTTCAGGAAACTACTATAGAATAAAGCTTGTAAACCATGCGACGAACAATTACCTGTATGCCGACGGAACGGCAAATCTGGCAACAATAAGATGGTCAACATTAGATGCTTCTGACAATGGCTTCATTTGGGAATTGTTCGATGCGGAAGTTGATAACGGAGGCGGTACTGTAACAATCATTCCAACGACACCACCGACAAGTTTATCAAATGTTAATATAATAAGCAGGTATAATGCACCAATCCCATTGTCAGGTGGGACGGTTACAGTTACAAATATCCCAGACTATATGCAAAGTGGAAATCTTGAAGTGTCATGTCCATTTCATTATGGGGCTGGCTTCAAGGAAAGTACAAATATGAATAATTATAGTGACTATACTTCACCTGCGTATTTAGTTAGGGAAGCAACCAAGCTTTTTTCAACAAAGGTATATAAGAAAACTCTCGATCCTAAGTATAGAATGTATTACCTTTTTGGCGAGGCAAAAGTTAATGCCAGCGGAGTATTTCATCCAGGTATAGACTTTCACGGTGATGAAGGCGATAATATATTTGCGTTGTATGGTGGTGTGGTAACTCATAGTCAGGGACCGCACGGTGATGTGTGTATATATAATCACGCACTAAATGTCACCTTTGTTTATCTTCACATGAAAAACATTACTGTACAAACCGGATCTACAGTTTGTGCCGGAGAGGCAATTGGCCAGCAAAGTTCGGTAGGGCCGCTTGCGGAGGGTTCTCATCTTCATTTCGAGATTCATCCCGGTCAGGCATATTCACCATCGGCAGAAAAATATTCATATCAGTTAATGGCGACTATAGTTCCGTATGGATATATGAATGGTGTTCTTTAATGTCAGTATCTCCTAAATAAGTAAAACGACGTGCTGCAACAGATTACTGCAGCACGTCACTTTATTTTCCCATCCAAGCTGGATATAATCCCCCATCAGAATATACTAGTGTCTCAAATCGTCGTGCATAACCGGAGGTCTCATTGGGAATAAGGCATGTTATTTGAAATCCCAGTCCGGGTCTATCATGGCCATGTCCCGGTGACACACCCCGCGGGTTCCTAAAGAATTGATTGGTTTTTTCATCGTAGTATGTATATATTGCAGTGCCAGAATCAAAAGGATTACATGTTATAACAATATCATTATCAAGATAGTACCAGATTCTTGTGTCAGAATAATATGTTTTTCGAATGGTGAACTCATTTTTAAAGTATTTTGAAAAATCCTTTTCGTAATCAAAATCGTACTTTCCCTCGGATTCCAGAAAAGCAAAAACGGCTTCGTCAAATGTCAAAATTTTAGTTGATTCTTCAGGAAGGACGCTGATCAAATATTCAATGCAATCTTTAGTCTCTATTATCAAATCCGGATTCTGAGAAATAGCTCTGATACCACATAAATTTATATTTCCGCATTCCGGAAATAATCCCTCATAATATATGTAAAACGTTACACCTGGGTTTTGATTAATTAATTCCGAATAAAGCAGGTAGATTTCATTAACTCTTCCGTAATCATCAAAATTATTTGCTGGGAAACCAGACAACTCAAATAAGCATTCATTTTCATCAGAGAATACAAACGTAGTTCCATCAATTTCTGAGTACTTAATATCCGTAAGAACAACAGGAATCATATTACATGTATTAAATGACATCATATTGTACATTAGTTGCAATCTGCTTTCTAATGGATAATCGCGAGTATCATATAATTCAATTGCATAGGGAAATTGATTAATATACTCTGAAAAACAAAGTTTACTATCGTTCATCTGAATAGATTCATTAGAGTTGGTTATATCTGAATTGGAACGTATTAATGTACATCCACAAAAGAGACTTAGTAAAAAAGCAAGTAATAAAAGTTTCAGCAGATTTGTTCTTTCGGCCATACTATAAACCTTTAAATAATTAATTTCATTTTTCAATAAATAACATCAAGATGCAAAATATTTGTTTGCGCTTAATAAACTGTTTACTCATATTTTATGGTTTTCTATAGTAAAAATCAATCTTGTAATTCAAATGCAACATTGATGGAGATGTTATTGTTGCACGTTCATACGAAATAGGTTTGTCTATGCAACAGATCTACTATGTTTGATAGAATTTGTCAAACCAATATCTTGCTTTTTCTGTTTTGGGATCTCGTCTTATCCTAAGAGCAAGATTCACCTTGTCTGACAAAAAATTATTTCCGTGCACTGGTCATATTGTTGGGGATACCGCTCCCCAAACCCTCTGCCGTTACACTTGGCTCATTGTCATTCACAGTCTTCACGAGGTGAAGGGAAAGCAGAATAATTGCCATAGAACCGCAGTCAAAAAACGATTGTGGATTTTTCGTTTTCCATGAGCCAAAGCCATATCGGATCGTCCCCTTCATATCAATATGGCCGATAGTACCGATAATCGGTGGGATCATATTCATGATCGTGCTGAGGGCTCTGACAGTGTTTACCATGGCCATGGTGACGTTGTACATATCTGAAAGATCTTTCAGTTATCTGTCGCGGGTAATGTTCAGTCTGGTGATATTCCGGCTGCCCGGACTTTTCTATTATCTTGGCATAGGTTGGGTGAAGTATCTGACGCTATATCCTTTATTCCACAGTATGGGAAGTGTCGGGACAGGGATGAATGCTTTTCTTGCTGCGGTGTATTCAGTGATATGCCTGTTGACCATTTACTTTTGCAGGAAAGAGCTGACCCGGGGCGATACTCTTCAGAAGCTTATGGGATAGCCCTTGGAGCTGATTTACAAAAATATGCTTGACACAGGCATATTGAGTATATATCTCGATTATTTTACCTCTTGAGCAAAAAATCATAGACAGTGAAAAGGTCTCGCTTAAATGCGGGACCTTTTTTAGTCTGCCTGAACACTTCTGGGCACAATGTTGCCGAAGGCATGCGCGAAGGATATAAAAAGGAAAAAGGAAAAGGGAGAAAAATAATGACTGGACATTCAAAGGCATCTGAGATGCTTTTCAGGATTACGGAAGGTGACCTGTACGGTAACAGGGACCTGGGCTCGCTCTCCGGCATAGCCGAGTCCATATCCGGGCTCATAAAGAACACTTCGTCAGCCATCCTGTATGCCGTGGTGCCGCTTACGGCACTAATAATGCTGTACAACCTGGTGATAATGATGACAAGCTCTGACCAGAGGAAGGTGGATTCAAGCAGAGCTTGGCTGGTAAGGGCGGCCATAGTACTGGTGGCCATAATCGCCCTGCCGTACATAATCAGCTTTGTGCGGGATATAGGAAGGGCACTGTCACGGTGATGACACAAGGTACAGGATGGAACTCGCTCAGGACCGCTCTGACATCTTCACTGGGTGCGTTCAGAGGACTGGCTGAGTACATAGCCATTCCCCTTTGCGCGCTGATGCTGCTCTACTCACTGATATGTATCGGTATCTCACCTGATGCCGGGACGGTGTATGAAATGAAGAAAAAGGCATACAGAGCATTGGGCGGGCTGGTCCTGTCCCTTGCTCTCGACATGCTGCTGAGGACTTTTTTGTCTGTGAAATGAATGATAAGGGGAGGAAGAATGAATAATGACGGTTTTTCACTGAGGCAGAGGATAAGGATCGGCTCGCTTGCGGCCATCTGCATCTTCTGCCTTTGCATTCGGGCGACCCCGGCATATGCCTCCGGGCTGGGCGACATGGTCAATCTGGTGCTGTCCAGCATAGTGACTTCGGCGCTGTACCTTGTCATAGCGGTGCTGGACAGGGCAGGAGACCTGCTGCTTTCAGTCATGAGCCGGGATATCGGTGTTTTGGAGGAGATGGGTCTTGTAAAGGGCTTTGAAGCCTTTGCGGATGCGGTGAAGCTACTTGCGGTCGGGCTTGCCGTGCTGCTGTTCGTCTGCGGCATCTACTCTCTGATAACTGCTCCGTTAAGGGGAAAAGAACAGGCTGAGACGGTTGCCGTGACCGTTGCAAGAGGCTTCTTCATACCTTTTGCCGTTCTTTCGAAGGACATATTCCTATGGGCGTTTTCCCTTGTCCAGAACATATACAGGGGCTTTTTTGCCGACTATTCCGCAATGGCTGACTCCCGGTTCAAGGTGGATTTCCTCACAAAGACATTTTCCGTCGACAATCTGGGATCATTGCCGGAGGGCACGTTCGTTTCCACCGGTCCGGTCACGGATACGGTGCGGATAATCGTCACGTATCTGTTGGTGATACTGGTGCTGTGGAACTTCCTGATGCTGATACTGGAGATAACCCAGAGGTTCGTGATCCTGCTGGTGTATGTATATCTGTCTCCGATGCGGGCTGCCTGCGGAGCAAATGCAGCCACTTCGGACATACTCAAAAGAAGCATAAAGAGCTTTGCGGTGGGAAGCGTGCTGTATCTGTTCAATATCTGGACAGTGGGAATCGCACTGTCGCTGCTGGGCTATGCTTCAAACGGAGGTCTGGTGAGCTTCGGGCGGAGCGGGAACGTCCTCTGGGCCCTCATAGCCTACGGTTTCATAAAAGCAGCGCAGCAGCTGGACGACATCTTCAACAGGGTATCGGCGGACAACACCACGCTCTCAGGGAATCCGCTTTCGGAGATCCTGGCGATGAGAGGATTGTGGAGAGTAGCGGGCTCCGCAGCCGGAAGAGTCGGCACATTCCTTTCCTCCGGCAGTTCTTCGGGAGGAGGCGGGAACGCGGATGAGATATAAGGGACAGAAGAAGCTTGCCCGGTTTCTGGCCGCAGTGATCCTGCTTTCATCTCTGACCTGCTCATACATGTTCACCTCATTCATGCCGGCAGTTTTCCTTACGGATACCGTCAGGGCCGAAGACTCAGACGGGGAGACCGAGCGCGTTCTGGAGAGAGTGCGGAGCGAGGTGGGAGCGGTGATGCTCGCGAATGACATAAAGGAGTTCTTCCGGGGAAGGAGATACGAATCGAGGCAGGTGTTCTCGACAAGGTACCGGCGTGCCCGGTCGCTGGATGCACAAAGTGACAATGAAGCGCCGCTGTATTTCAGCTGCGTCAACAGAATCACCGCTCTGGTGGACCGGTGTTTCCTGGCCGCAGCAGGCGGCGGAGGAACAGTTACGTCCCATGCACTTCAGAGAGCACAGACGGAAGCTGAGACAGCATCGGAGGACAGGTCTGAAGGAAGCTTCTATGAGCTTATGAGGAGGACCTATCCGGATGTCGCCGCCGAAGACATATCCATACAGACAGAAAGACTCGATCCGTCCCGGGAGGACTACACATCGCTTTCCCTGCTTCTGATCAGCGCCGCTTCGCTCGAAAGGGAAATTGAGGATGACGAAGACTTCTTTTCCGGTCATCATGCCGACAGGATATTCGACAGGGCATACGGTATACTAGGCCTTTCGGACAGTGCCGAAGATAACGGATTCTGGGATACGGTCATGATCCCGAGAAGCGAATACTACACGGAGGAAAGAGAGGTGCTCCGTATAAATGTCGAAAGCGGAGAGGAGGAGACCTGCATTGAGGAGATACCGAAGCTGAGGCTGACGTACGGATATACGGTATCTCCGTCAGCATCGCGGGAGGAAGTGATCCTGACGGAATGCGGTCTGACCGACGAAGAGGAATACGGGGTCAGTCCGAAAGAGATGGCAAGAAACAGAAGAGACGTCATGCTTTCCTTTTTCGGGTACAGCTTTCTGTCAAGGTTTGACAGCTCGGTGCATCTGCCGGTCGAAGCGGGCATGTACAGGATATCATGTCCGTTCGGGACACATGACAGTCTGCATCCGTTCGGCCACGACGGAACGGATCTCTCAGGAATGGGAAGGGAAGGCATACCGGTCTATGCTGTGGCAGACGGGGTGGTATGCGGCAGGAGCGCCATAGACTATTCACCGTCCTACAGGAGCAGCGTGCCGGATTACGGCAATTTCCTGATGATAGATCACGGCGGGGGACTCGTTACAGTTTACGGACACCTTGCTGCGATCGCCCCTTCACTGACTCCGGGAACAAAGGTGGAGTCGGGCCGGCAGATAGGAATAATGGGTTCCACCGGATATTCCACGGGGATACATCTTCATTTTGAGACAAGAGTGAACGGAGTAAAGGTCGACCCCGCTCTGGTAACGGTGGGAGGAGTGAGCCTGGGCAAAGCCATAAAGGAGGGAAGCGGTTGAAGGACAGGAAACGTGCCGTCATCCATATGGCATTCCTTATCATCCTTTGGGTGGTGATGACCTTTCTGGCTGACAGTCTGCTAGTGATGAAGAGAGCCTATGACAGAGGTGAAAACATGATACTTGCCCTGGCCGGAAGGACCTTTGTGGACTATTGGCGGATCGTGTACGCTTTTCCGGTCTCTCTCCGGCTAACGGCATATCTGCAAATGAGACTGGGCAGGAGAGAAGGATCGGAGGGACTGCTCACTCCGAGAAGGAAGATATACGGTGACTCTGACTGGCTCACCTTCGAGCAGGCAAAGGCCTCTGCTGATCTTGAGACGGGAGAGATGGACCGGATATCAGGCCCGATACTGGGACGGTTCGACAGGCGGGGCAGGAGATGCGTCGCACTGTCTAAGAACACGCTCTCCAACAGGAACATATGCGTGATAGGAAGCGCCGGAAGCGGAAAGAGCTGGAGCTTTGTGAGGCCGGCCATATTCCAGGCGGTGAAGAGGAATGAAAGCCTGGTGATAACCGATCCGAAGGGAGAGCTGTACGAATCCACCTACAGCCTCCTGGCACGGCAGGGTTACAGGATATGGGTGTACGACCTCACGGACCCGGAGAGGAGCGATGCATGGAACTGCACCCGGGAGATCTATGACAGAAGGACCGGAAACATCTCCGACACCAAGGTGATCGAGTTCTGCGACATAGTCATGAAGAACACGGGCGAGGGGAAGGAGGACGGCTTCTGGGGAGTCGGAGAACAGAACCTGTTCAAGGCTGCCCTCACCTGCTGCGCACTTACAAGGGAAAACGTTCTGAAGGACATTTACCGGAAGGAGGGCGCGAGACTGGCGGCACTCATTGGAACGGCAAATCGGAAACAGCTTTCTTCAGCTCTCGACCCGACAGATCCGGACATCTCCATGAATGAGAGGAAAAACACGCTGAAGGCCCTGATGGAGCTGTCCGGCGAGGAGCGGACGGATAGGTTGGCTGAGATAGAAAAACTGGCCCCGGCCTTTGATCTTTCATCGGTACTTCATATGCTCACCCTCCCGATAGCGTCCATAGAAGCCAGATTCAGGCGGATGCCCTCCTCAAGCGTTGCGGGGATAGCCTGGGCGACCTTCAAGAACAGTGCCGCAAACGCGAAGCCGGGCTTTGTGGGAGGACTGAGCCAGAGACTGCAGCTGTTCATGTCCAGGGACATTAGAAGGATAGCCACCAATGACGATATATCCTTTGAGGCGATAGGCAGGGAAAAGATCGCTCTGTTCTGCGTCATATCCGATTCCAGCGAAGGCATGAAGGTGCTCTCCAGCCTCTTCTTCACCTTCCTGTTCAAGGACCTCAAGGAGGCACGGGACATGGAGGGACCGCACAACAGGAGATGGGTCAACGTCATATGCGATGAGTTCGCCAATCTGGGAGTGATCCCCGAGTTCGACAAGGTCCTTTCAACAGCCAGGAGCAGAAGGATAAACATATCCATAATCCTGCAGAGCATCATGCAGCTCAACAACAGGTACAAGGCTGCCGGTCCGATAATAACCTCCAACTGCGACACCCTCATATTCCTCGGAGGCAATGACCTGGAGACCACCCGGTACATATCCGAGCTTTCGGGCATACAGACGGTGGTGAGCAGCTCTGTCTCAAAGAAGGACAACGGCTCACTGCTGGAACGCTCCAACAGGAACGTGACCGAAGGGAACCGGAAGAGATATCTCATCAATGCCGATCAGGCGAGAAGACTGTCTCTGGATGAGGAGCTGGTCTACCACAGAGGACTGGTCATGGCAAGACTGTACAGATGCGATTACAGAAAGATGTCCTTTGCCCGAATGGATCATCCCCCCTCGAGACTGTCTGACAGGCCCAAGGCGAGAGATAAGTATTCACACACGGAGCACAAGGATGCCTTCTTCTCCTCGGATCCCGGTTTCAGGACCCGGATGGCCAGAAAACGGGAGAGGAGCAGGAAAGAAACCGAGGGAGCGGTAGACATGGATGACGTGCACAGGCTCATGAAGGAGACGGCAGCTGCCATGGCGCAAAAAAGCCTTGAAAACAAGGGGAAGACCGGAGAAGGCGCGGATGACTGGAGGCTTTAGAGAGGAGATGACAGTTGTGTAAAGACAAAATGCTTTACGCACGGAATGGAGACATATTTAGTGTAAGAGAGGAGAAAGAATGATGACAATGAACGAAAACGGCATAAAAGAGGAAGCAATGCTTGGTCCTGTGATAGAGCAGGGCTCACGGCTGCTGAGGAAGACGGAGCAGGTCAGCCAGCTTGATGACATAGAACGGATAAAGTCGGCCATCAAGAACACAAGGATACTTGAAGGCACCTTTGCCTCGATCTCGCCCGGAGAGGAAAAAGCAGTCATATCGCTGTTCTGGAAGACGCTGAGGGTGGAGATAGACGGAGACGACTTCTTCCATTATTCCGATCTCAAGGACATGGAAAGCTCGTCTGCAACTGAGCGAGTGACCAGGCAGGTACAGATGGCATCAAGGTATTCCGACAGTGTGGGAGACCGGGTGATAGGCTTCGTTCCCGTGGACATTTCCCGGGATGACGAGGGTTATCCCGTGGTAAAGGGCTCGAGAAGAAAGCGGATGGAGATAAAGAGAGACCTTTACTTTTTCTCGCCCAAGCCTCTGGCAGAGATCGGTTCCAGATCGATGGCATCCATAGTGACCAGAAATCCCAACTTCATAAGGGTCGAGGCCTTCGGCTGCGAGACCGTCATGGGGCGAGGCAGCCTTTCGGCCTTTGAGTACATAGGAGACCTGGAGGACAATGACAGGTTCAGCGTGGGGAGCCGGCTTGAGGTGGCCATCACGGGGTTGGAGACTGACAGAGGTACGGACACCGTAAGGCTGAAGCTGAGCCACCGCGCTGTGGAGCTGGCAAAAGGGAAGGTGGAGAAGGTGAGCCGGGACATGATAGGTCAGAGGTTTTCGGCAAATGTCATACGGACCAGCGGCGACCATTATATCCTGATGCTCAACGGCTACAGGAAGAGAGCCCTGGTCCACAAAAACGGCTACAAAAGTGAAGGAACGCTGCATAACGGAGACAGGGTATTCTTCATAGCCGACGGCGTGGATGAACAGAGAGACCTTCTGATGGGAAGGTGCATAAAGAAATAGAAACAGAGAGAAAAGAAAAAAGACTGGATACAGGCTTGTCCGCCCCGGCTCGACAGAACATTGATCGATGACTCGACATTATTTTGTCGAGTGCTCGACAAAACCGCAGAGATGTGGTATACTTTCTGTCGAGTGAAAAGGAGGCAGGATATGGGAATACCGATAAGCATCAGCGACCTTGTCAACAGAAGGACCATAGAATCGAACAGAGTAGAGCTCAAGAGCGGCTTCAACCCCGATGCCGTCATACGCACCATCTGCGCTTTCGCCAACGATATAGACAATACCGGAGGGGGATACATCGTTCTCGGAGTGGAGGATGATAACGGAAGGGTCAGATATCCCATCAAGGGCCTGGAGCAGGACAGCATAGACGGCATAATGAAAAAGCTCAGAGAGTATTGCCACTACATCGAGCCGCTTTACGAACCGATAGCCGAGCCTGTCTTTTATGAAGGCATATATCTGATAGTGATCTGGGTCCCGGGAGGATACGGACGTCCCTACAAGGCGCCCAAGGAAGTCACGAAGCCTCATTCCCCGAAGTCCTACTATATCAGGAAGTTTTCAAGCAGCGCAGCTGCGTCCAGAGACGAGGAGAGGGAGCTCTTCTACGTGTCCGGAAACATACCGTTCGATGACAGGCCGAATCTGGCGGCCGACATCTCCGACCTGGACATCGTCCTGCTGCGAGCACATCTCAAAGAGACCGGGAGCAGCCTGTATGAGGAATCCCTTTCGATGGACCGGCTGCAGCTGGCAAAAAGCATGCATCTCGTGGACGGGCCAAGTGAGGACATACGACCAAGGAACGTGGCCCTGCTCATGTTTTCTGAGAGGATAGAAGAGTTTTTCAGATACGCGAGGATCGAATTCGTCGACATTCCGGATGAGACCGGAAACGGGATGCTGGAAAGGACGTTCACGGGTCCGATACAGCGTCAGCTGAAGGACGCGCTTGCCTTTATCCACAACTATGTCATACAGGAAAAGGTCATCAAACTGGAGGACAGGGCTGAGGCGAAGAGAGTGTTCAACTATCCTTTCAGGGCTATCGAAGAGATACTTGCCAACGCCGTCTACCACAAGTCCTATCAGATCAATGAACCGGTAACGGTCAGAGTGGAGAAGGACAGGATAGAGATAACGAGCCACCCGGGCTTTGACAGGAGCATAACCGACGAGAAGATCGCACGGGGAAATCTCAGAGCGAGGACCTGCAGAAACAGAAGGATAGGGGATCTTCTGAAGGAGCTGAGACTCATCGAAGGAAGGAACACCGGATTTCCAATGGTCAGGAAGGCCCTGGAGGAGAACGGGTCGGATCCGTTCATTATAGACATGGATCCAGAGAGGACATATGTTTCGATAATAATCCCGATACACAGAGAATTCCTCACTGAGAAGACAAACAGGAAGCGGGCTCTCTACGAAGAACTCATAGAAGAGCATCTTTCAAAACGTCCTCTGACGCTTACCGAGCTGGCAAGGGCGATGGGGTACAGATCCATATCCGCGAAGCTTTCCAGGACGGTGAAGAGCATGGCCGACAGAGGAAAGATCAGAAGGAGCATTTCGGACGGGTCGGTGATAAGATACTTCACCGCAGGGCTCAGCGTACTCGGACCGGCAGATCCGGATTAATAAACACGCATTTACAGATATGGCAGACGAGCCGGCAACGCCGGTCGTCTGCCTTTTTTGGCGCTTATAGCATGAATAAACCCCTGGTTCTACCAGGGGTGGGTAAAAA
>CAZDOS010000053.1:0-11037 GCA_964507095.1 uncultured Oscillospiraceae bacterium
AGATCTTTCCTTCCGCATATCTCGGAGCACCGTGCATCATCGGTCCAAACACCGAAGTGCGCCACTGCGCATTCATAAGGGGCTCGGCAATAGTCGGAGCTGACTGTGTGGTAGGAAACTCAGTCGAGCTTAAGAACGTGATCCTTTTTGACCATGTTCAGACCCCGCACTATAACTATGTTGGCGACTCCATCCTCGGCTATTACAGCCATATGGGAGCCGGCTCAGTCACATCCAATGTCAAGAGTGACAAGAAACTTGTTGTCGTTCATAACGGTACGGAGGACATCGAGACAGGGGTCAAGAAATTCGGCGCCATGCTCGGTGACTATGTGGAGGTCGGCTGCAATGCGGTCTGCAATCCGGGCACGGTCATAGGACGCCATTCAAACATCTACCCTACATCATGCGTCCGCGGAGTCGTTCCGGAAAACTGCATCTGGAAGGACAGCGGTGTCGTAGTAAAGAAGGAGGAACGATAAAATGGGAAAGTATTTCGGTACAGACGGCTTCAGAGGAGAAGCCAACAAGGACCTGACTTTTGATCATGCCATCAAGATCGGCCGATTCCTTGGATGGTACTACGGCGCAAGGCTCGGAAAGCAGGCAAAGATAGTAATAGGCAAGGACACCAGAAGAAGTTCATACATGTTTGAGTATGCTCTTTGCACGGGACTTATGTCCAGCGGAGCAGACGCATACATCATGCATGTCACCACGACTCCTTCGGTCGCCTACATCACGAGAGTCGACAAGTTCGACTGCGGCATCATGATATCCGCCTCCCACAATCCTTACTATGACAACGGCATCAAACTGATCAACTCGAACGGCGAGAAGATGGACGAAGAGACCATCCTTATGGTTGAGGACTATATCGACGGAAAGCTCGAAGTCCCTGTAGCCGAGAGAGACCGGATCGGCAGGACCGTTGACTATGTCGAAGGACGCAACAGATACATCGGGCACCTGATCTCAATGTCGAAGTACAGCTTCAAGGACATGAAGGTCGGACTCGATGTGGCCAACGGAGCATCATGGATGATAGCAAAGGGAGTATTCGATGCTCTCGGAGCAAAGACATACGTGATCAACGACACTCCGAACGGATACAACATCAACACAAACTGCGGCAGTACCCATATCGAAGGCCTGCAGAAGTTCGTCGTAGATAACGGACTGGACGTCGGATTTGCCTTTGACGGCGACGCAGACAGATGCCTGTGCGTGGATGAAAAGGGTAATGTCGTTACGGGAGACCATGTGCTGTACATCTGCGGACTGTACATGAAGGAGCATGGCGATCTCACCAACAACAAGGTAGTCACCACTGTCATGAGCAACTTCGGACTCTACAAGGCATTTGACAAGGTCGGCATCGAATACGAGAAGACCAAGGTGGGCGACAAGTACGTTTACGAGAACATGGTCAACACCGGCAACCGGATCGGCGGAGAACAGAGCGGTCACACCATCTTCCTCAGGTACGAGACTACCGGTGACGGAATCATGACAAGTATCAAGGTCATGGAAGTCATGCTCGCCAAGGAAAAGAAGCTCAGCGAGCTCGCAGCCCCTGTAGTATTCTATCCTCAGGTCCTCAAGAATGTCAGAGTCAAGTCAAAGCCTGACGCCCAGAACGATCCCGATGTTCAGGCAGCCGTACGGAAAGTGGCAGAGGAGCTCGGAGACACGGGACGCATACTCGTCAGAGAGAGCGGCACCGAACCGGTGATCAGAGTCATGGTCGAGGCTGAGAGCAATGAAGAATGCGAGAAATACGTAGACTTCGTCATTGACGTCATCAAGTCCAAAGGTCATATGGCCTAAAGGAAAATGCAGCAATGGGGCTGAAAAGCAAGTCCCCAGAAAAGTAAATAGCAGGAAAGACCCATTTGATAGCGAGGCTATCGGGTGGGTCTTTTTGTTGGACAATGATGATATTGGTATAAATGCTTTGTCAGGCACAGATTACGGACCGAGCGGCAAGAATCACTTCAGGATCTCATGCACAGTCAGCACGAAAGATATCCAAGAAGCTCCTGACCGGAGTTTAACCCGTCATAAAATAACCACTGGCAAAATTCATAATTTATTAACAAATTATTAACCAAATCGCCGAAATATAATAAATAACAATACAGTTATATTGTATTTTCAAGAGGACAACTGTATAATTAAACAAGTGGATGTGCAAGACAGACTGGCACACCCAAAAGATAAAAGTTTTTTAAGGAGTAAATTTTATGGCTAATATGAATGTTGAAAAGACCTTGGGCTTTATGGACCTTATGGCCATAGCCGTTGGTCAGATCATCGGTGCCGGTGTTATGACGATGTCGATTGCCGCTTTGGGCATGACCGGTCGTTCAGTTAACATCGCATTCGTTATCGCCGCCTTATTTACAGTTTTCGGCGCTATCCCTACGATCTTCGTATCGTCAGTAGCCCGTTTCCACGGCGGTGTTTACAGCCAGGCTGCTGTTTTCGTAAGCCCTGTATATTCAGGCTTCCTGCAGTATGTCGGTCTGCTTAGTGCCATGTCACTGGGTATCTTCGCAAAGGGTCTTGTTTCCTACCTGTCCATGCTGATCCCTTCAATGGCAAACGCACAGATTCTGTGGTCATTCGTCATGCTGACAATCTTCGTCATACTGAACTACTTTGGAACAGGCTGGATGGCAAGAGTACAGAAGTTCATGTTCTACTTCCTGATTGCAGCTCTGATCATGTTCACAGTTTTCGGACTTCCTAAGGTTCACTGGTCAGGATACTTCGGCAACGAGCTGTTCGGTCAGCCTCTTATGACAAAGGGTGTCACCGGTCTGCTTGAGGCTGCTTCTTACCTGACATTCGCTACCGGCGGTGCCACAATGATCCTGGCTTTCTCAGCTGAAGCAAAGAATCCTAAGAAGGATATCCCGATCGTTGTTATCATCTCAACACTTGCTGTTGCAGTTCTGTACGCCTTCATGGCTTGCGTTATCGGTGGTGTTATGCCTACAGACGAAGTTATCGCTGCTGGCAACCTCGCTCCTATCGCAAAGCAGATCCTGCCTACACCTCTGTACTACTTCTTCGTAATCGGCGGTGCTTGCTTCGCTCTTGGTACAACTCTGAACTCCTCAATCGCTTCCGGCTTCCGTCCATTCTCACAGGCAGCTGGTGACGGTTGGTTCCCAGAGATCCTCGGACGTCTGAACAAGCACGGCACACCTGTTGGCTACCTCTTACTCAGATACATTGTTAACGCAGCAGTTCTGCTCTCAGGATTCGATGTTGGTACAATCGGTAAGTGGTCACTCATTATCGGTAACGTAACTGGATTCATTACCGCTCTGTCAATAGCCAGAATTCCTAAGCTGTTCCCTGAGCAGTGGGAGAAGTCACCTTACCACGTTCCTACACCAGTCATGTACCTCATGCTTGGTCTCACAGCATTCGTAATGCTCATCCAGGCCAGAATGAACCTGAACGGTCTGACCCCTCAGATCATGATCATCAACGTAGTAACATTCGTAGTATCCTTCGGTCTTGCCTACTGGCTCAATAAGACTGGAAAGATCCACATGAATCCTACATACACACTCGAGTAATATCTTTAAGCCAATAAAATACCAACTATGCTAAAGCCATAGTAAAATATAACAGTCTGTATGGAAAAGGCACACCGAAAGGTGTGCCTTTTCATTGCTCCATTTAGGATCTGTCAGTCAAAAGTATAGTATCCGCGTTCCTTTGCTGTCTTAAGGAAATCTTCAGTGCCCCTGCGGTCGAGAGGCTGTCTGTGGGAATGCAGAAAACAGCTGAAATCCATGGAAAGTATCGATCTGGAATATTTCTCCAGGAGAAGAGGATCATAGGCAATGTTCGGAGTGTCAAAATTGCCCGCGGAGGAGTCTCCGGCAAATATCATCCCGTCGGAAGGGATGTATACGATAACGCTGTCATCTGAATGCGGCCCCTCCAGATGACGTGCAATGACTGATATGTCTCCCAGTTCTACGGTTATCTCATCATTGAAAACGATGTCCGCCGTATGGGCGGTGATATCCTTGAAACAGGCATATTCCGCTCTTGCAAATTCATTTCCGTCATAGAAAGCTTTCCAGTCATCCGATGTCCACGCCGCCATTTCCTTTAGATGCCTTTGAGTTAATGAGCATGCAAGCACCGGTATGGTGACTGCGCTCATTCCAAGAACATGGTCCCAGTGATGATGGGTGAGAATACAGTATTCAGGGGAGGGCAGCTTTTCTTCCCTGAGAAGGGCGATGAATTCACGGAAATGTCTGGGGCTGTTTCCGCAGTCGACCACGATGCTCCTGCCGTCATTTCCGAGTATATATCCTAAAGAGGGGCGGTCGGTGTCGGGATCGGAATCCGAATACCAGCAGTGCCGCGTAAGTCTGTGCAGTTCCATGTCTGTCCTCCTTTTCTTCTGCTGCATTGATTATACACCATTCCTGTTCTGCGTAAAAACGCAGGAACAAAAAAACTCTCCCGAAGGAGAGCTTTTTGATGAGAATTATTCGAATTTGCCCTTCATGAGGATCTCTTTGTGGATGACCGCAGCCTTGCCGCGAGCATATACACAGTCGATATCCATATTGTCATCGTAGATGACCAGGTCAGCATCCCGTCCGGGAGCTATGGTGCCCTTGATGCCCTTCATGTTGATGAGCAACGCAGGCGTGATGGTGAGGAGCTTGAGGGCCTCTTCCAGCGGAACATCCTTCTCTTTTACAAGGACCTTCAGCAGCTGGTGGAGTGACCTAGGCGTGGAATATGTCAGGCCTATGAGCTCGCCCTTTTCGTTGAATTTCGGCATTGATCCGTAGCCGTCACTTGTCATGGACATGTTGTCATAACCGGCTTCCTTGAAGGCGTGTACGAGCATGTCTGCCATCGCCCTGTTTCCTTCAAGAGTCTCGCCCGCGGTGACGTCGATGTATCCGCCTTTCTTCATCAGCTTGATGCCCTCTTCGAACAGTGCAGGATTCCTTGTCATGTGGGTAGGGAGGAACTTGGAGATCGGTACGTCTGCATGCTCAAGAGCATAGAACAGAGGGTCGAGCTTAGCGGCACCGTCGCCCATGTGGATGGTCGTAAGACCGGCCTTTCCCGCAAGCAGTCCGCCTCTTCTGGCAGCCGTTGCGACCTTGATGAGCTCTTCACCGGTAATGTTGGAGCTACGGTGATCGGACATTGATGTCTTTACACCGATGATCTGGCTGAACAGCATGACATCTCTCTCGATATCGCCCGTCAGAGTGACCGTCGGCAGACCGTAGGAACCGGTCAGCATCAGGCATGTGATGCCGAGCTCGTTATAGCTCTTTGTCTTCTCGAGAAGGTTTTCAAGACTCCTTGATATGCCGTCAGTACCGAGAAGTCCGACGACTGTCGTGACTCCGGCGCCGACGATTACAGAAAGCTGGGATTCAGGGACTCTTGTGGTAGGACCGCCTTCTCCGCCGCCTCCGGTGATATGCTCGTGGATGTCAAGATATCCCGGAACTACCGTATGGCCGGCAGCATCTATTTTCTCGACTTCTTCGATAGCATCATATTCATTGATCGCATCGGCGATCCTGACGATCTTCTCGCCTTCAATGAGTATGTCCTTCTTTCCCAGAGGAGCAGGTGAGTAGATGTTTGCGTTCTTTATAACTTTCATGATCGTATCCTCCGAATGGTTTGGATAAATTGCGTTTGCGGTGCGTTGGGACCGCTTGCCTTATATATCAAGTTTAGCATCACAGTTGCCCTCAGTCAATTGCAGAAAAGGTGGACACGAACGGTTTTCATAAGCTTATTTACGGTGAAAATCTGTGTCGAGGAAAAGGATGACCATGATGCTTATAGCTCCTGCGCGGGTCCATTTTCCATATCTAACCGGAGCTGTTTTGACCTGCCGTGAGGAAATATAATTGCACATATATGTAAAATTGTTGTCACCATTCCATGGATCGATTATATTGCCGAAACGGCTCGGATGAATATGAAACACATTAAATAACAGCATAATTCTCTGATATTTACCTGCGTTCTCTCGGACGGAAAGCATTTGCCCTGCAAGTAAATAACTGATTTGCCCGGCAGGATGTCCTTTTGATTGTAATATTGGAACATTTATATGTTTTATTCAATTAATATGGTAATAATTTGGTAACAAAATATGTTTTTTTCTTGCATTACGGCAATTCATTATATATAATATCTCTCAACGATTTGTACAGGTTTCACTGATCAAGGGGAAATTTGTTCAGATTTATACTAAAAAGGAGAAAGAAAAAATGCGGAAATTTTCTAAGATTCTTGCTCTGGTGCTGGTTATCGGCGTGCTTTTCGTAGCATGTAAGAAGGCCGAGCCTGTAGCACCTATCGAGCAGGACACACGTCTTGCCGCTGAGGCTTTCCCTACGGACACAGAGCTGTTCAATCCTGATACCTACAACCAGGAATCAGACGATCTCTACAATGAAATAATGGGCGAGTTTGCTTCACTCTATGATGAGGCAAAGGCAGCCGACAATCTTTCTGAGAGATGGGCAAAGATGGCTCTTGCCGAGGGCAAGATGCTCGGACGGGCAATGTTTGTTCCGGATACGACAAGAGGCGGCAACTACGCCATCTCAAGAGTCGTTCCAAGGAGCATAAGCACAGTTCTGTACGGTAACGACAGCTATCGTTTCGGCACAGCACTGGTCGCAACCGAATTCCTCAAGGCTGAGGACAGGGAAGCACTCAAGGAACTCTGGAGAGAGTCTGCAGGTTCAGGTGAGTATCTCGCAAAGGCAAAGGCATTCCTTGCCGATCACGGATACACACTCAAGGACACATACGACCTTGCTTACAACACAGACCCACAGACTTGGGATGTTCACAACACATATCGTTCAGCCGACACAGAAAAGATCTGGCCTACAACTGAAGGACTTCTCTACTACGATGAAGAGAACGTACAGCAGCCTGGTCTTGCCACAGAGTGGTCAGTATCAGAGGACGGTCTTGTCTACACATTCAAGATCCGTGAGGGCGTTACCTGGGTCGATTCACAGGGACGTTATGTAGCAGACCTCACAGCTGACGACTTTGTAGCCGGCATGCAGCATCTTCTTGATGCAAAGGGCGGTCTTGAGTCACTCATAGCAGGAGATGCCTGCACAATCGCAGGAGCACCTGAGTATCTCGCAGGCGAGACAACAGACTTCTCAACAGTCGGTGTAAAGGCAGTTGACGACTACACACTCGAGTACACACTTGCAGAGCCTTGCTCATACTTCACAACAATGCTCAGCTACAACATGTTCGCTCCTCTGAGCAGAACATACTACGAGAGCCTGAACGGTAAGTTCGGCGCAGAGTTTGACGGTTCAGCCGCTGACTACAACTACGGTAAGTCACCTGACACCATCGCATACGTTGGCGCTTACCTCATCCAGAACTTCACACGGAACAGCACGATCACATATGTTCTCAATGACAGCTACTGGAACAAGGATGCTATGAACATCACAAAGTGCACATGGAAGTACAATGATGGTTCAGATGCAACAAAGGCATACAGAGACGCAAAGGCCGGCACAATCGACGGTTCAGGTCTGAACACAGAAGGCGTCGTAGCTTGCAAGAACGACGGTCTGTTTGATGACTATGCATATGTCTCTGACACAGATGCTACAACATTCTGCGGATTCCTGAACGTTAACCGTAAGGCTTTCGCAAACTTCAACGATGCTTCACAGGGCATCTCAACAAAGACAGTCTACGATGCAAAGAGAGCTACACTTGCTCTTCAGAATGTTCACTTCCGTCGTGCCTTCCTGGCATCACTGGATCGTGGAACTCTGAATGCACAGACTGTCGGTGAGGATCTGAAGTACAACTCACTCAGAAACTCATATGTACCTGGTACATTCGTAACTCTTCCTGAGGATGTCACCGTAAAGGTCAACGGCAAGGACGTCACATTCCCTGCAGGCACAGACTACGGTATGATCGTTCAGGCTCAGCTCGATGCTGACGGCGTAGCCATCAAGGCTTACGATGTCGTCAACGGCACATCTGACGGTTACGACGGATACTACAACCCTGAATTCGCAGCAGCAGAGCTTGATAAGGCTATCAGCGAGCTTGCAGCAAAGGGCGTTGAGATCTCAGAAGAGAATCCTATCTACATCGACCTCGGTTACTACTCAGCAAGCCAGACCAACACAAACCGTGCTAACGCACTCAAGAGCTCTGTTGAGACTACAACAGGCGGCAAGGTCATCATCAACCTGGTTGCATTCGATGATCAGTATGCTTACTACTATGCTGGCTACTATCCGGATTACGGATATGAGATGAACGCAGATTACACCAACATGTCAGGTTGGGGCCCGGACTACGGCGACCCTCAGACATATCTTGACACACTGCTTGGCAACCCGGGCGGAATGATCAAGAGCTGCGGTCTCTACTAAGAAGAAGCTAATTAGCTAAAGCTATCATGTATGAGAGGGCGAATGAAAATCCGCCCTCTCATAATGGTGTATTTGGCGATGTATTAAGGATTTCTCATGGGCAAATATCTAATAAAAAGAATACTCCACGGCCTTATGTCCATAATCGCCGTTGTGGCTATTGTAATGCTTCTGATCTATTCACTGATGAACAGAGATCTTATCTTTGCCATGGACGGAAACTTTACAAAGGTCAACAACAATCAGAAGACTGCCTACAAGTACCGCAAATGGGAAGAGTACGGCTATATCGACTATATGACGTACGCCGATTTCCTTCAGGAACTTGTGGATTCAGGCGAGATAACCAATGAGACCAGGGAGCGCGTCGCTCCTTTCGGCTCTACAGAGGCAAAGGACAAGGCTGAGACCACGGAGTATCTGAATAAGTTCAAGCAGTACTGCGAAGACAACGGATACGAATACAAGCGCCTTGATGCGGTCTACGCGAAAGGCGGTTCTCTTGCGCCTGGCGGCCAGGCTCAGATATTCGCATTCAGGGACAGGTCTCTATTCGGAAGGCTTGCCATATACCTGGGCAATCTGTTCCAGGTCGACAACATACACAATATACAGGAAGACGTCGGAAAGAGGGGTCTTACCTTTACCATGCGCGATCCCGCATACGGCGGGAAGAAGATATCTCCTGCGATCATTGGCAACGGTACCAATCACAAGTACCTTTTCTATATGACTAACAGGTTCCCATTCGTTCACCAGAATCTTTTATCCATAAGTCTTGGAAAATCATATGTCGTGAACCAGGGAATAGATGTCTTTACGACAATGACCCAGACACAGGGTTCATATGTACTGAATGAGACCTATTATCCGACCGGACTGGTCGAGATGTCTGCGGACGATCTTCATTCGGCGGTCTACGCCAGAGGTTCTCTTGCGGCCAGCAAGGTCTATCAGGCAAGATTTACAGACGACTATACAAGCGTGCTGACCAATAAAGCTGGAAAGTCCAAGATGGGATACTCCTTCGTCATTGGCATCATAGCATCACTTTTGGCATACTTCCTCGGAATTCCTCTTGGCGTCATCATCGCGAGGAACAAGGGGAAACTGGTCGACAAGATCGGAACGGGATACATAATCTTCATCATGGCGGTCCCTTCGCTGGCCTACATATTCATGATCAAGGCAATAGGCGGAATGATGGGCCTTCCTACGACATTCAACATGGACGACCTCAAGTGGGTCTATTACGTGCTCCCGGTCATCTCCCTGACTCTCCGCGACGTCGGAGGTCTCATGAGATGGCTGCGCCGCTACATGATCGACCAGATGAACTCGGACTATGTGAAGTTTGCCCGTTCGACGGGACTGTCCGAAAATGAGATATTCTTCAAACACATCCGGAAGAACGCCATCATACCGATCGTTCACGGAATACCCGCGACTTTCCTGGGAGCTGTGGTCGGAGCCATCGTCACAGAGCGAGTTTACGTCGTTCCTGGCGCCGGCAACCTGCTGACGAGAGCCATCAACACGTATGACAACGGCGTCATCGTCGGCATGACACTGTTCTATGCCATACTGACGGTATCATCCCTCATTTTGGGAGACCTCCTCATGGCGACCGTGGATCCGAGAATATCGTTCACTAACAAGGCAAGGTAGGTGAGAAGCATGGATTTTGAAAGAGTATCTTTGAATGAAAAGTACGGTCTGACAGATGAAGAGCTTTTCTCGCATGTTGACCACAACGAACTGGAATCGGAGAAGATAACGGCTCCGCGCTATTCCTACTGGGGATCCGTGTTCAGGATCTTCTTCCGCAACAAGGTGAACATATTTATCCTGTGCGTGGTGGGAGCGGTTCTGTTCCTGACATACATCTATCCGATCATAGTTCCGTATAACCAGTTTGCAAACATAAGCAACGCTGCTTCCAAGCACCTCAGGCCTCTCGAGGCAATGAAGATGTTCGGAGTATCGCTGAGCTACTGCCTCGGCACGGGCGCGGCCGGACAGCCGACCTTCGATGCCGTATGGCACGGAGCCACCATCTCCATTTCGCTGGCCTTCATATGCGCAGCGATAAACATGACGATAGGCATACTCATCGGAGCCGTCTGGGGCTTCTCGAAGAGAGTGGATATGTTCATGACAGAGGTGTACAACATCATAGGAAACATTCCTTACATACTCCTCATCTCGGTGATGGTACTCCTGTTCTCGCCAAGCTTCTGGACCATGGTCTTCGCACTCACCGTCACAGGCTGGCTGGCAATAGCATATTTCATACGTACACAGGTCATTATCATCAGGGACAGGGATTACAACCTGGCCTCAAGATGCCTCGGCACGCCTCTTCTGAGGATTGCGCTGAAGAACATCCTGCCTTTCATGACCAGTGTCATAGTCACCTACGCAGCTGTTGAGATCCCGTCATACATCTCCTACGAGGTGTTCCTGTCTTACATAGGAATGGGACTTTCGGAGATGTCGCTCGGCCGTCTCATATATGAAGCGGAAAGCGCCATGACAACGCCTGGCTGGGGATTTGAATTCTGGA
>CAZDOS010000054.1:0-10878 GCA_964507095.1 uncultured Oscillospiraceae bacterium
GCACACAGCCTGTGCATAATTTCCTCGGCAATCCTTCTTCTACACGAGCAAGCCTTGCGATGTATAACGAAGAGTCTGATGTTCTCAAATTCATAGAATCACTTAAGACACTGAGAGCGAGGATGGGCTATGCGGATTGATGCTTTCTATAACGAAGTCCTGCTTGATCACAACAGGTATCCGATGCACAAGAGGCATATGGCCACCTGTACATGCTCAAGAGAGGGCATAAACCCGTCCTGCGGTGATGACATAGTTCTGAGCCTCGACCTTAAGGACGGCATCATAAACGATGCGGCCTTTGACGGGAGCGGATGCGCGATTTCGCAGGCTTCCTGCGACATAATGCTCGACCTGGTGATCGGCAAAAGCAAGACGGAAGCGCTGGAACTGTATGATCTGTTCATGAAGATGATAAGGGAAGGCGTTAATGGCCGGGAAGAAGAGAAACTGGAAGAGGCGACTGCACTGAAGGACATCTCTCACATGCCTGCCAGAGTAAAATGCCGGGTCCTGGGCTGGAACACTCTTGCTGAATTATTGAATGAGTAATGTTTTGGGAGACCGCAAGGCCTCCCAAATCTTTGCCTTGAAGGCGCGGCTATGGTAGAATATATGCATCAAATCTTCGGAGGATGCTGTTGTCGGTATATGTTATACGGGATCCGCACCTGTCAATGGGGACTGAGAAGCCCATGGACGTCTTTGAAGGGTGGACGGATTATACGGAGAGACTTAAGAAGAACTGGATAAGGCTCGTCAAGGACACTGACACTGTCGTCCTTCCGGGCGACATATCGTGGGGAATGACTCTCAGTGAGGCATTGCCTGATTTTCAGTTCATAAACAGCCTCCCGGGAAGAAAGATCATATCAAAGGGCAACCATGACCTGTGGTGGCCCACCATGAAAAAGCTGGAGGAATTCAAGGCACGGAACGGGCTTGAAACCATTTCATTCCTCTTCAACAACAGCTACGAGGTCGAGGATTTCATAATCTGCGGAACAAGAGGCTGGAATTTCGAGAACGGTTCTCCGGACGACGAGAAGATAATCCTCAGAGAAGCGGGAAGGCTCAGGGCGTCCCTTCGGTATCAGGAGAGCGACAAGGAAAAGATAGTGTTCCTGCATTATCCGCCGATATACCAGAACATGACCTCTGAAAAGATCATTGATGTAATGAAGGAGTTCGGAGTCAGAAGATGCTATTACGGACATCTTCACGGAAAGACGATCAACTATGCCTTCAACGGTGAACGCGACGGAATAAAATACAGGCTCATTTCCGCTGACAACCTTGAATTTTGCCCATATATAATTGATTATTGAATATGGTCGTGGTATAATTAATCGCTCATGGTAGCTTAATAAAAAAATATTGATATAGATTAAGGAGTCATTTTCAAGATGGAATTATTGAGAAATGAAAAAGTCGCAGTTAACACTGTTGAAATAGAGTTCAAGATAACTGCAGAAGAGTTCGGCGATGCCATCACAAAGGCATTCAGACGGGGAAGCAAGGAGATCACGGTCCCTGGTTTCAGAAAGGGCAAGGCCCCAAGAAGCGTTATCGAGAAGATGTACGGCGCAGAGATCTTCTATGAGGATGCACTTAACGAAGTCCTTCCTCAGGCATATGAAGATGCGGTAAAGGAATCCGGAGCAGTCGTAGTGTCTCAGCCTGAACTCGATGTAGTTTCCATGTCAAAGGAAGATGGCGTAGTTGTAAAGGCAACACTCACTGTTTACCCGGAGATAACTCTTGGCGAGTACAAGGGACTCAAGGCAGAGAGAAGACCGATAGAGGTTTCAGAGGAAGTCATCGCCGCTGAGCTTGCACAGCTTCAGGACAGGAACGCCAGATTCGTAAGCACTGACGACCGTCCTGCACAGATGGGCGACACCACGAACATAGATTTCGAAGGCTTCATGGACGGAGTCGCATTCGAAGGCGGCAAGGGCGAAGGCTATGATATAGAGCTCGGAAGCGGAATGTTCATTCCTGGCTTCGAGGATCAGATCGTCGGCCACAATGTCGGAGACGAATTCGACGTCAACGTTACATTCCCTGAGGGATATCAGGCTGAAGAGCTCCGGGGCAAGCCGGCAGTATTCAAGACAAAGCTCAATGAGATCAAGGTAAAGGAAGTCCCTGAACTTGATGACGAGTTCGCCAAGGATGTAAGCGAGTTCGATACACTCAAGGAACTTGAGGAAGACATCAGAGCAAAGAAGATCCGGGAAGCAAAGGATGCCGCAGAGCTTCAGGTCGAAAATGACCTTGTCGACCAGATTGTCAACGGCATGGCTGCTGAGATACCTGAAAGCATGTATGACGTAAGAGCAGAAGAGATGGTCAGTGACTATGACGCAAGACTGCAGCAGCAGGGTCTTTCACTTGAGACATATCTCGGATTCATCAACATGACAAGGGATGAGTTCAAGAAGTCATTCCTTGAGCAGGCTGAAAAGCAGGTCAAGATCCGTCTCGCACTCGAGAAGGTCGCCGAGCTTGAGAACATCGCAGCAACGGACGAGGAGTTCGAGGCCGAGGTGCTCAGGATCGCTACAACCTACAACTATCCTATGGACAAGCTCAAGACTGACGATATCGCTCCTGAGATCAGAAAGGACCTGGCCATTCAGAAGGCCATCGACTTCATCAAGGAGAACGCCGAGATCACAGATGCCCCACGGGCAGCACCTGCTGAGTAACATATGCTGAATATGATGGCACAGCCTTGCAGGTTGTGCCATTGCACAATATTAACATACTTATATGGTATGATTCATTAGTGGAAAAAAACAGAGAGGAGATACTATTATGGCACTTGTTCCTGTAGTAGTCGAACAGACAAACAGAGGAGAAAGATCCTACGATATTTTCTCAAGATTATTGAATGACAGGATCATCATCCTTTCAGACGAGGTAAATGACGTAACGGCAAGTCTTGTCGTCGCTCAGCTGCTTTATCTTGAAGGACGGGATCCGGATAAGGATATCAACCTGTACATCAACAGCCCGGGCGGATCGGTGACTGCCGGTATGGCTATCTATGATACGATGCAGTACGTAAAGTGCGACGTGTCCACCACATGCATAGGAATGGCTGCTTCAATGGGCGCGTTCCTTCTTGCACGGGGACGGAAGGGAAAGAGATACTCACTTCCTAACAGTGAGATCATGATCCACCAGCCTTCAGGCGGAATGCAGGGCCAGGCTACTGACATGCGGATCCAGGCAAAGAGGATGCGGATCACCAAGGAGAAGCTTAACAGGATCCTTGCAGAGCGCACCGGCCAGCCTTATGAGAAGGTATGTGAGGACACTGAGAGAGATAACTTCATGTCAGCCGAAGAGGCCTGCGCATACGGTCTTATAGACAAGGTAATCGAACACAGATAAGTTTTGAGGTAATATGGCAACAAAAGACAGAAAGGTCGTCACCTGTTCCTTCTGCGGGAAGACTTCCGAAGAGGTGGAGAGGATAATAATCGGCCCCGGCGTGAATATATGCAACGAGTGCGTATATGCATGCCTAGACCTTTTGGACGATGAGGGCTTCATGGATGTTGACTCCAAGAGCAGCAGAAAGAAGTCATCCAAACGCAAAGAAAAGGAAAACGGCATAACGATAATGTCCCCGGTCCAGATAAAGGCCGGACTTGACAAGTACGTTATCGGCCAGGAGGATGCAAAGATCACCCTGAGCGTCGCCGTTTACAATCATTATAAGAGGATCCTGTCGAACCGGTCGCTCGATGACGTTGAGCTTCAGAAGAGCAATATCCTTCTTCTCGGACCTTCCGGAACGGGAAAGACTCTTCTGGCGCAGACTCTTGCAAAGATGCTCAACGTGCCTTTTGCAATAGCTGATGCTACGACCCTTACGGAAGCAGGATATGTCGGTGAGGATGTGGAAAACATCCTTCTCAGACTCCTCCAGGCTGCCGACTTCGACATAGAGAGAGCCCAGAATGGCATCATCTATGTGGACGAGATCGATAAGATAACAAGAAAGAGCGAGAACCCTTCGACCACCAGAGACGTTGGCGGCGAGGGCGTTCAGCAGGCTCTTCTGAAGATACTTGAAGGCACTGTGGCAAGCGTTCCTCCACAGGGCGGAAGAAAACATCCTTACCAGGAATTCATACAGATCAACACCAAGGACATCCTGTTCATCTGCGGCGGAGCCTTTGACGGCTTGGAAAAGCACATTGCGAAGCGCACGGAGGAGAACGGAGTGCTCGGTTTCGGAGGCACGGTAAAGCCGAAGAATCGGCCGGTCGGAGCTGAGATACTCAAGAAGATCGAGCCGGATGATCTGATCCATTTCGGACTCATTCCGGAGCTCATAGGCAGACTTCCGGTAATATCAGTGCTGTCGGATCTGGACAAGGATGCTCTTATCAGGATAATGAAGGAACCAAAGAACTCCCTGATTAAGCAGTACACGGCATTGTTCGAACTGGACAATGTTGAGCTTGAACTGACAGACGGGGCTCTTGATCTGATAGCAGAAAAGGCTATCAAGAGAAAGAGCGGAGCAAGGGCACTCAGGTCCATTTTTGAGGAGACCCTCATGGACCGGATGTTCACCGTTCCGGACGATAACACGATAACAAAGGTCATCGTCGATGAAGAGACAGTCAGTACAGGCAAGGCAAAATATGAGCACGGCAATGCTCATAAGATGTACCAGGACAACTGAACAGTAATCATTAACAGTTATTTGCAGGGCGTTTATCTATCCGATCACAGATTGGAGCATAAACGCCCGGTTTTCGCAAAGGTGAAGGGCAATGAAGACAGATTTTGAACGGCTCTACGGAAACGATCCGAGACAGGCAGAAAGATACAATATGCTGATTGCCGGGTTCGGCGAGCATTTCGGAATGAAAGACCTGAGGTTTTTCTCTTCTCCTGCAAGAGCGGAGATCGGAGGAAACCATACTGACCATCAGCACGGAAGAGTGCTCGCTGCAGCAATAGACATAGACACGATTGCGGCAGTCTGCGAAAACGGAACCGACAAGGTCAGGGTACTTTCAAAAGGCTACGATGAGATGGAGATCGATCTCGGACGGCTTATGCCGGTCGACAAGGACAAGGGCACTGCGACAGCCTTCGTAAGAGGCGTTATGGACGCACTGTCAATGAAAGGCTATGCCGTAAGAGGATTCGATGCATATGTCATGTCAGATGTTCCGGCAGGCTCTTCCATTTCAAGCTCTGCGGCCTTTGCCGTTCTTTTCGGTCAGATAGTGAGTTCATTATTCAATGATGATGCGATCGGCTATGATGAGATCGCCATTGCGGCCAAATATGCCGAGAACGTTCATTTTGGAAAGCCCAGCGGACTTCTTGACCAGATGACCTGTTCTGCCGGAGGTTTCGTGTTCATCGATTTCAGGGACGAGGAAAGACCAGCGGTAGAGAGGATCGACACTTCGCTCGGAGAGAGAGGATATTCTCTGTGCATCCTCAAAACGGGAGGAAGCCATGCGAACCTGACAGGTGAGTACGCTTCGATCCCTGCAGAGATGAAGATGATCGCTGAAGTATTCGGCAAGGAATACCTCAGGGAAGTCAGTGAAGAGGCCTTCTACAAGGAGATAAAGGATTTAAGGGCAATCGCCGGAGACAGGGCTGTCATGAGAGCCATGCATTATTTCCGGGAGGATTCCAGAGCTGTTTCAGAAAAGAATCTGCTCAGGTCCGGAGATTTCGCAAGATTCCTTGAGCTGGTAAAGGAGTCTGGTGATTCATCCGAGATGCTGCTTCAGAATGTGTACGCCACATCTTCGCAGGACAGGAGCCTGGCTTTCGGAATCCGGTTTGCAAGACATCTGCTTTCAGGCAGAGGAGCATGCAGGGTGCAGGGAGGCGGCTTTGCCGGAACTGCCGAGGCCTTTGTCCCGAACGACATGGTACTTGATTTCACCAGACAGTACGAAGAGGTCTTCGGAACGGGTACAGTCATTAAGGCGGACATAAGAAAGGTCGGCTGTACCGAAGTGGTCCTGTAAGGACGATAATTGATATACGATACATTAACTATAGATTAGAGAAACAGGAGGAGAGTTATACAGATATGTCAGTCAAAGTAAAGATTAAAGTCGATAACAAAGCCGGATATCTTCAGCTTCCGGCAGTAGCTCTCAGAGGACTCGTCATCTTCCCAAGCGGAATAGTACATTTCGACGTGGGCAGGGAAAAGTCCGTTAATGCAGTCAATGCAGCAATGGCCGGGGACAGGATGATCTATCTTGTGCCTCAGAGCAACTATGCCGCAGATGATCCGAAGAAGGAGGATATCTTCGGCATCGGTGTCGTGGGACAGATCAAGCAGACCCTGAAAGTCCAGGACGGCATCATCAAGGTCATGGTCGACACCAGATACCGTGCAAAGACCATAGACATCATGGATGACGGAAAGCAGCTTTCTGCCATCGTCAGGGAATATCCTGTCAACAATATAAGAAAGGGCAGAGAAAACAAGGTAGAGGCTCTCGTCAGGTCAATCAAGGAGAAGTTCGAGGACTATCTCTCAGTTGCACCTAAGCTTTCGAAAGAAGTCATCGGAAGGATATTCATGACTGACAGGCCGAATGAGCTGTGCCAGCTCATCGCCGCGAACATTATGTTCAAGATAGAGGACAAGCTCCGGATGCTTGAAGAAAGTTCAATCGAAAAGAGACTGAACCTTGCACTTGAATTCCTTCAGAAGGAATACCAGGTCCTCCTTATTGAGGCTGACATCAAGTCCAAGGTCCAGGAGGACATCGACAAGAACCAGAGAGAATACTATCTGCGCCAGCAGATGAAAACCATCTCCGAGGAGCTTGACGAAGGAGAAGACACAAGACGAGAGAGCGATGAGTACCGTGAGAAGATACTTGCTCTTCATCTTCCTGCAGAGAGCGAGGAGAAACTGCTCAAGGAGGTCGGACGTCTGGAGAAGATGTATGGCTCCAATCAGGAGGCGGCTGTCATCAGAACATATCTTGACACCTGCCTGTCCCTTCCTTGGAACACAAGCACCAAGGAGCAGGCAAATGTTGTCAAGGCTGAACAGATACTCAACAAGGGGCACTACGGACTTGAAAAGGTCAAGGAGAAGGTCCTGGAAATCCTTTCGGTAAGACAGCTGTCAAACACTACAAAAGGACAGATCCTTTGTCTCATCGGACCTCCAGGAGTCGGTAAGACGAGCATAGCTTCTTCCATAGCTGAGTGTCTCAACAGGAACTTTGTGAGGATGTCCCTGGGCGGCGTCCACGATGAGGCCGAGATAAGAGGACACAGAAGGACATATGTGGGTGCGATGCCCGGCAAGATAATCAGTGCGATCATCTCTGCAAAGAGCAATAATCCTGTCATTCTGCTCGATGAGATAGACAAGCTCGCGGGCGATTTCAGGGGAGATCCTGCTTCTGCGCTTCTGGAAGTGCTTGACAGTGAGCAGAACCATTCCTTTACGGATCACTACATAGATATGCCGTTTGATCTCAGCAATGTTTTCTTCATCGCCACGGCGAACAACATCAACGGCATACCTGCTCCGCTCCTCGACAGAATGGACATAATCGAGCTGTCCAGCTATACAAGGGAAGAGAAGTTCAACATTGCCAAGAGACATCTCATACCGAAGCAGCTTGAGAAGACAGGCATGAAGAAGTATGTCAAGTTCCGGGACAGCGCCATATATGAGATCATAGACAACTACACCAAAGAAGCAGGAGTCAGAACGCTCGAGAGGACTATAGTTACGCTCCTCAGAAAGAGCGCCAAGCTCGTTGCTTCAGGGCAGGCAGAAAAGGTCAGCATCACTGCAAAGAAGGTCAAGGAGATGCTCGGCGCAGAGCTGTTCAAGCCGAACAGTGTCGATCTCTCGGACAAGATAGGCGTTGCCAACGGCCTTGCATGGACCAGTGTCGGCGGCGAGATGCTTCCTATCGAGGTAACAGTTATCCCTAACGGAAGCGGAAGGCTGGAGCTTACGGGAAGCCTCGGCGATGTCATGAAGGAGTCCTGTCGTATCGCACTCAGCTATATCAGGGCCAACAGTGAGAAATACGGCATCGACACCGACTTTTCAAAGGTAGACATCCATATCCATGCTCCGGAAGGTGCAGTGCCGAAGGATGGTCCTTCAGCAGGCATCACCATGACTACGGCCCTCATCTCAGTCCTGTCCAACAGGAAGGTCAGGGGAGATGTGGCCATGACAGGTGAAGTAACGCTTCAGGGCAGAGTACTTCCGATAGGAGGGCTCAAGGAAAAATCCATGGCTGCCTACAGGGAAGGAATCAAGACCGTCATCATCCCGTTCGACAACCAGTCTGATCTTCAGAACATCGATGAAAAAGTCAGGAGCGAGGTAAAGTTCATCCCTGTAAAGAACATCGACCAGGCCATTCAGGTCAATCTGGTACAGTAAATGATTATTAAGAACAGTGAATTCCATGCCGCATACGGCACCGAGAAGCAGCTGCCCAAAGGCTCCAAGCCGGAAGTCGTATTTTCCGGCAGGAGCAATGTGGGTAAGTCGAGCCTCATAAACAAGATCTGCAACAGGAAAAGTCTTGCCAGGACCAGTTCGGCTCCCGGCAAGACTGCCACGATCAATTTCTATCGGGTCAACGATTTTTACTTCGTTGACCTTCCTGGCTACGGATACGCGAAGATATCAAACCGGGAAAGAGCCAGATGGGACAAGCTCATAAACGGCTACTTCAAAAGCAATAGAGACCTGAGACTCGTGGTTCAGCTTCTTGACTGCAGGATCGATCCGACAAAGGACGATCTGACTATGCTCGATTATCTTACTCAGATGGAGATACCTTTCATTATCGCGCTTACAAAAGGCGACAAGCTCAACAAGACCGAGCAGTCTCGGGCTGTTGAGAAATACAGGGAGCTGTGCGCCGGGTTTTCCTATGACGAGATCATCCTGACGAGCACGTTGAAGGGTACGGGCATAGAGGAGCTTAACAATACCATAGAAAGGTATCTGGGCTGATGGCATATAAAGAATTCAGCTATTACTATGACTATTTCAATTATTCTGCCGACTATGACTTTGTGTTCTCAAAGATAGACGAACTTGTCAGGAAGCATCACACCGGAGGCAGGATACTCTGTGACCTTGGATGCGGGACAGGGGAGCTTGCCATGAGATTTGATGAGGCCGGCTATGATGTTATCGCTGTCGATAATTCGGATGAGATGCTGGATGTGTTCCATGACAAGCTTGATGAGGATCCTCATGGCGATATCCTTGTTCTCAAACAGGACATCACGGAACTGGACATGTACGGCACGGTCGATGTGTTTACGTGTACATTCGATACCGTTAACCATCTTGAGGGCAGGGAAAAGGTCCAAAAATTGTTCGATAAGGTCTCTCTGTTCATGCATCCCGAAGGGATATTCATTTTTGACATGAATACCCGGTACAAACATGAGCATGTTCTTATGGATCAGACTTTTGATTTTGATGATGAAGAAGCCAGATGCATCTGGAAGAATGAGCTGGACAGGGATAACAGAAGGACGCGCATAAACATCGAGATCGACGACAAGGTCTCCGGAGAGAGATACGAAGAGAGCTTCTATGAGTATTACTATACTCTGGATGAGATACTGGACATGCTCAAAGCTTCAGGTCTATCAGTCATTGAGCTGCTTGACGGCGAAAGATATACACAGGTCACTGATTCAAGCGAAAGATACTTATTCGCAGTAAAGAAGGAGAAATGATATATGGCAAGAATGCTCAGAGCCATTTCTGAGATGGGCGGTGTCGTCATCAGCGTCATCGACTCGACAGATATAGTCAGAAGAATGGAGCAGATACACAAGACTTCACGGGTAGTCAGCGCAGCGCTGGGAAGACTGCTTACACGGTCAGAGCTCATGGCATCGACTCTCAAGAGCTCAACTGACAGCATTACTCTCAGAGTAAAGGGCAACGGACCCATTGGTCTTTTGACTGTTGCATGCAACGGAAAAGGCGACTGCAAAGGATATGTGGAGAACAATATCGTTGAAATCCCTTTGAGAAGCGACGGAAAGCTTGATGTGGGAACCGCCGTAGGCAAGGAAGGCCAACTGTTTGTCGTAAAGGATCTTGGAATGAAGGAGCCTTATGTCGGAAGCATCCCGCTTCGGACGGGTGAGATAGCTGAAGACATTACGGCATATTACGCATACTCTGAGCAGACACCTACAGTGTGCGCTCTGGGAGTTCTTGTAAATCCCGACCTGACTATCAAGAGAGCTGGAGGATACCTGCTTCAGCTGTTGCCGGGTGCAACCGATGAGGAGATCAGCCTTATCGAGAACAACATCAAGAATATTCCGAGCATCACTTCATTCTTTGAGGACAACAAGACTGAACAGGATGTTATAGAAACGGTCCTCGATGGATTCAACCCAGATATCCTAGACGAGTATGAAGTAGCCTACAGATGCGACTGCACCAGAGACAAAGTGTACAGAGCATTGCTCAGCATAGGTGAAGATGAACTCACTACTCTTCGAGACGAAGAGGATGAGATAGAGCTCAACTGCCAGTACTGCGACAGAAAGTACTATTTTACCAAGGCTGATCTCACCGAGATGATATTCACGATCAAAAATAAGAAAAAAGCCTGAAAATAAAGGAAATTGTGAATGTGTAAAGCTGTTTGACTGTACAGTCAAAACTGCCTTATTTTAATTGTTTTCCGGAAGAGTTTCTGTCCTGTAAAAACAGTGAAACTTTTTGTTGACAAACAGTATATCGTATGATAATATATTTGAGCCGTCGGGAGCATGGGAGCATAGCTCAGCTGGGAGAGCACCTGCCTTACAAGCAGGGGGTCACAGGTT
>CAZDOS010000055.1:0-10690 GCA_964507095.1 uncultured Oscillospiraceae bacterium
AGGCGATATCGATGCCGTTATGAAACTTTGATATTGCTCAACAAAGTCCAGTTTGAGAGGATGCAATATGTGGGCATATACAGATACAACAAGAGATGAATTTGAGAAGATCAAAGATCATATCGAAGAGATTATGGTCGCACATTGAGCAGTATTTCAAGATATTGATTTGCCTTATTCTCAACATACAACAACGGTTCACAAGGGTTCTAATGCAATTGTTTGGGAAATAGTATTAGAACTTCATTTAGCACTTGCGGTATTCTTGCTCTGGCTGCAGTCTTCGCACAAGCAAAAGGATTGAGGATTGAACTATGCAGTTTAAGAAAGGTGACGGCTGGAAGGCCGGCTTTTATGACATTACAGGAACTTACACCGCAGAGAGCGGCGGAATGGGTTGCTATGATCTGTACGAGATCACGAAGGAAATATATGACCGGCTTGAAGACGGCATGAGTGATAAGGATTCATACGGATTAATCCGCGAAGGACGACATCTGTATATGGCAGTAGATGACCGCTGCGGTCCTCCCTACACCGTTATTCTGGACAGCGATTATGAAAAGCTCTGTCCTTGGGCAAAGGTGATCAAATCAGGAGAAGTATGGCCGGATGAACTGGTGGATGAGGCTGTAGAGGTCTTTGCATCCGAAAAGAAGAACCGCGAACAGCGCCGCAGAAAGCGTGCGGAACGCGAAAAAGATAAGAAAGAATCGCAAAACGGAGGTTCCCATGCCTGAAGATAACAAGAATAAGAGGATCGCGGCACGACGTGATGACTGGAAAACGATGCCCATGCCTGAAAAACATGATACCTTTATCCTGAACAGACCGTTCAGTGATGATGAGATGGCCATCCTCAGCTACGGCAACATCCCGCAGGAGATGGAAGACAAGTGGTTCTGGTACATGGAGGGATCAACTCTATGGGCACACCGCAGCTGGACAGGCTTCTGCATATATCAGATCGACTTTAAAGAAGACAACAATCACGCAGTGACCGTCAACCGTGACCTGGAGCAGTACACTTGTGCCAGCATCGAAGAAGACATTGAGAAATTAAACAAACTTCTGGACTGGTGGACCGATCCTCCTTATGATTACTATAACGAGTGGCTTTCAGAAACATACGATGCTCTGAAAGCGAGCGAAAAAGAATGACTTTGTAGGTGCGATCCGTTTGCCCGGGTTGCACGCAAATATATAAGACCATATTTAGAGTTACAGTGCTGGAAATGATTACTACGCAGCCCTGCATTGCAGCTGTGTGCACGCACACCGGTCGCAGTACGGCTAAGCCAGCTTCCCTACCGACCTTTGACGGCGACCACATGGACCTTCAGGGCGGATTGACAAAGAAGCATGACATAAAGGGCTTCTACACTGATCTGCTGGGTATGATCGACTCGCTTGCATAACAGCTCTCAAAGCAGCACAGATCACAGTACAAAGCTGCTGATCATGGAGGATATCCTATGATATTTACCGATGCCCACTGCCATCTAGGCTCAAGACAATATGACAATGACAGAGATGAAATGGTGCAGAGGATGCTGGATACCGGCGTCAGAGACGCCATCATAATCTGTTGCGGCACTCATGACCTTGTCAGAGGGGCTCAGCTTAGGGACAGGCATGAGGGCTTTAAGCTTGCAGTCAGCATACATCCGCAGGATCTTGAGGATGACTGGAGCGAAGAAAGGCTCATTTCCCTCAGGCATGTAGTCGAAGAGTACCATCCGGACATGATCGGAGAGACCGGGCTGGATTATTACTCTCATCCCCATACCAAGGATGATCAGATACACTTCTTTCATTCCCAGCTGAACATGGCCGAGGAATTCGGCCTGCCGGTCAACGTGCACAGCCGAAAAGCCGCGGCGGACACCCTCGAGATACTTAAGCAGCATAACTGCACGGGCATAATCCACAGCTATAGCGGATCCATTGAGATGGCAAGGCTGTATATGAAGCTGGGTTACTATATTTCATTTGGCGCCAGCATGTTATTCCCCGGGTCAAAGAAGCCTCAGCAGGTCATAAGCCAGATGCCGCTCGACCGTCTTCTCATAGAGACTGACTCCCCTTTCCAGAGCCCTATAGTCGGACACAGGCACGAGCCGAGCGATGTCGTGAGGATCTATGAGGCGATAAGCCGGATAAAAGGCATCAGCATTGAAGAGCTCGCCGGCATAGTTGAAGAGAACTTTCGAAATGTATTCAGGAAATAAGGATTGAAATACGGTAAACTGATATGGAGAATTTCACACACGGATATGATGTAGAGGGCTACATCGCAGAAGCATTAAAAAAGATACAGGTCTGCCTTCCCTGGGCAACGAGGGATATGTTCCGTTCTGAATGTTCCTACGCGATCGAAGATGACGGCTCAAAGAAGGTATTTGTACGGTATTTCAGATGGAGCGACGGAAGTACTGACCGATATGTCTATGAGAACGAAAATGAATTCATAGACAAGATCATCGAGGATAACGAGTGGTGGATCGAAGACGAGAATCCAATCAAGGAGACCTTTTCCCTGCCTGTACACGGTCAGGACATCAGCGGGTGGAATCTCGAAAGATATGAGTTCAGAAAGCATGTGCTTGGCGGCTTTTCTTCCATGATCCAGGCAGGTAACCGCTATACCGGAGGAAACAGAGAGTTTTTCCTCCCCGACTCCTTCTTTAATGGCTCCTTTGAGGATTTCGTTGAGCGCTACAACGATTTCGTTCCCGGTCCGTTCCGGATCGATCCTGGTTTTCTTGAGACTGTTCCGGGGCTGAAGGCTTTTCTTGGCTTTAATGAATAAAATGGTTTATTATTGCATGAAAATGTATTAATATATATGAAATGTTATTTAAAATGATTTCAATGGAGGAATAAAAATGAAGCATTTAGCAAGACTGACCGCTCTGGTCCTTGCAGCTGTTCTGACATTTTCCGCCTGTTCCAAGCAGCCTGAATTGTCTCCGGCAGAGATATCCGAAAAAGCCATGGACAACTTCCTTGCAAAGGTCGAAGCAGGCAATTATGTCATAAATGCCGAGAACTACCTCAAGACAAATGTTTTTTCAAGTGATCTCGTGACCTTCGACTATACTGATGACATCCACAGGGATTTCGCGGTCATGTCACTTAACAATGAGGTATTCCAGGGCTTTTTGAATGACGATGGCATTGAAGACGTTGCATTCCTGGGAGAAGGCAACGCTACGGATATGGCAAGCTCGAGACTGCTGAACTACTGGACCAGCGAAGAGGCTTCACAGGGAAACATCTATAACCTGTTCTACAACTCGCAGGAAGATCCCCTCACCTTCGTTTCCTATGAGGATGCAGTCAAGAAGAGCGTGGCTTCCTTTGTCGGATACGGGGACAATACGCTGAGACTCATTCATGAGGTCTATCTCACTCTTGACAGTGAGGACCCTTCATCAGCACACATCACTGCTGCCGTTGATGATGACCAGGTCGCCAGGATCTTCCTCGATGACATCGACATCGTCGTCACCTTCGGAAACGCACAGAGCGATGAAAGAGTCAAGGCATGGATAGACTCTCCGGTCTATCCTGAAGCAAGAACAGGCTGGACGGATGCAGACATATTCATTCTGAACTCCGTATTCCTTCCTGGCTACGGCGAGTCCGCAGTTCCATTCCCGTCCTTTGCAAGCTATGCAATGACGAACGATTCGGTAAACTTCGTGATGAATGATGCAGTGACCATAAGGGATTCCCAGGCAACACAGGCAGACATGGATGCATATATTGCCACGCTGAAGGCCGAAGGATTCGAAGAGGTCAAGGCAATCGGTGAAGACGGCACTGAAAAGACATGTTTCCGCCTAATTCTCAGAGAAGCATATAACTGCTACTCACAGATCGAGTTGGAATACGACAACGGCGTCAACCTGGTTGCAAAGAAGTACTATGACTTCCCTGTCTATACGGAACTTGACAAGATCAACGAGGTCATCACAGCTCAGGGCTTTACACCTCTTGCAGCTTCAGACATATTCAAGACTGTCAAGGGTACCGATACTGCTGACGAACTGACTGAGTCATGGCTGTACTTCTTCAACTACGACCTTGTGCTGTTCACAGATATGGACTTTGAAGATCAAGACAAGGCCGAAGGCTACATAAAGGATTACGAGAAGACTCTTGCAGATGCAGGATTCCAGCCGGTATATATCGACGATACGGAAGAGATCGACCGCTATGAGGCAGAAGACGGATCCAGCTTCAAATACAACTTCATCGATGACGATACCGTTTCCCTGCTGTTCAAGTCCGAAAAGGCCATCACGTCACGGGAAGCAGACAAGCTGCTGACAGATGCAGGATTCCCTGCTCCGAGCGTTCCGGACAATATCACCTGCCGTGACCTTACTGCTTTTGAGAAGGTCCAGTACGGTGCGGATTACAAGCTCTTCCTGAATCTCAGCAAGAGGTTCAAGGACACAGCTGAAGCCGAGGCATTCCTGACCGAATACGAGAAGGCTCTCAACGCTGCCGGATTTGACAGGACAAGCCCGACAGAAGCAGGAACAAACAAGAACATTGCGATATACAATGAGGCTGAAGGCAAGCTCGTTGCTCTGGATCTGTTTGAGAACAGTGACGGAACAGTAGTAAACTTTGACTTCAGAGCAGAATGATCCAATACATGACCGGATTCCGGCGGGGACATTGCAGCAATGCAATGTCCCCTTTTTCCGTCTTGTTGATAATCAGTCGAAAAATGTATATCATTAGACTGATCCAATTACACATTGTATTGATCAAATTTAAAGAAAACGTGGTCATAACATATGGAAATATTTGATGTAGTCGACTATGAAGGCAGGCCTACCGGCGAGACCGTCACCAGAGAGGAAGCACATGAGAAAGGCATCCTTCACAGGACTTCCCATATCTGGGTGATATCCAGAAATGAAGGCTCCCTGAAAGTGCTCCTTCAGAAGAGAAGCATGGAGAAGGACTCCTTCCCCGGTCAATATGACACCTCTTCGGCAGGGCATATCCAGGCAGGTGACGGACCTCTGGAATCAGCCTTGAGGGAGCTGCACGAGGAACTTGGGATACAGGCAGAAGAAGCCGATCTTTCCTTTGCGGGATTGTTCCGCATCAATTATGTCCTCGAATTCCATGACAAGCCGTTCTGGGACAATGAGGTGACTTTTGTATATGTATATGATAAGGCTGTAGACATAACCAAGCTTACCCTGCAGAAAGAAGAAGTGGAAGAGGTCAGATGGTTTGGTATCGACGAAGTATACGCGGGCACGATTAATGGTGACGAAAGGTTCTGCGTGCCCATGAAAGGGCTGCTCACCCTTATGAATTATCTCGGATACCCGGAGCCGGTCATCGAAGACAACTGATTCTTCCTCAGGGGAATCGCAGTTCATTTGAGCAGGTCACGTTTCAGGGAAAATAAATCAATAAAGGAGTTAGGCTCTGGACCAGAGTCTAACTCCTTTTAATTGCACAACTAGCTTATAGCAGCGCTGCAGTATGTCAGATAAATCAAGGCTGAGGCTTTACATCCTTAGGGATCGGGCAGTTGTAAACACCGCCTGTAACTGAGAACAGTTCATCCTTTGCCCGCTGGATAAGCTCCGGCTTCTCGATAAGTCTTACGGCTGTAAGGGCCATTGCCTTTGCAGCATAGTTAAGGCCTTCGTGAGCAAGTGAAGTGCCGCTTACGGAAGCAATCTGCCATGAATGGCCGGAGGTGCCGATGACTTCTGTCGTTGCAGTCAGCTGAGCGGTAGGAACGACATATGAAACATCGCCGACATCAGTTGAGCCAGGCATAGCATAGTTGAGCCTCTTGTACTTGAAAGGAGTTGCAACGAGATATTCTTCGTTGACTATCCTTGCAGCTTCCTCTGCACTCATGTATCTTGAGAGTGACTTGATTCCAGAATTGATCTCAGCTTCAGTCAATGACTCGTGAATGCTCTTTGCGATCTTTCTGGATTCTTCCGAGAACTCCTGATTACCGAGCTCCTGCATGCATTCGCTCATCACGTTGGAAACAACGTCATTTGGAATGTAGTCTGAAAGTGCGGTCTTGATCTCGACTGTAAGCTCAGTCTCTGTCATGTGAGCAGCACCCTCTGCGCACTTTACGACGCGAGGATATATCTCCATGACCTGCTCTGTCTTAGGAGCTCTGATGTAGTAAAGGACCGTAGCAGTGTTCTGAACAACGTTAGGAGCGCCGCCGCCGACATCCGTGAATGCGTAGTGAATCCTTGCTTCCTGGATAACATGCTCTCTGAGGAACTGGACACCGACATTCATAAGCTCAGCAGCATCAAGAGCGCTTCTGCCCATATGAGGAGAAGCTGCAGCATGGCTGGCGATTCCCTTGAAGTGGAACAATACGATTATGTTTGCAAGGCTTGATGTGTTGAACAGCGAAGGTGTATTGCCCGGATGCCATGTGAGTGCAATGTCAATGCCGTCGAAAACTCCTTCTCTTGCCATGAAGGTCTTGCCGCATCCGGACTCCTCTGCAGGACATCCGAAATAAACTACAGTACCCGGCAGGTTGTTCTCCCGGAGATAATCCTTGAGAGCTGTAGCCGCTGCCATGCTTCCTGCACCGAGTGCATTGTGTCCGCAGCCATGTCCGCAGCCGCCTTCTACTATAGGATCATGAACACCGAGTCCGGCCTTCTGGCTGAGCAGAGGCAGAGCATCAAACTCGCCGAGGAAGCCGAAAACAGGCTTTCCGGAGCCGTATGTTCCCTTGAATGCAGTCTCGATCCCTGCAAGTCCCTTCTCTACCTTGAAGCCCTGTTCCTCAAGAGCCTTCTCCAATGTGGCTGCTGACTTGAACTCAAGGAATCCAAGCTCAGGAGTTGCCCAAACGTCATCAGAGACCTTTGAGAAGAAATCCTTCTTGGAATCGACCAATTCAACAATTCTGTCTTTAGAATTCATTATTTTTCCCCTTTCTAATAAATGATTAATTTGATTATATATCCCTTAAAAAATCATGTCAAAACCAACAGGCGAAAATGGCAAAAACTTGTAAACAGCGACAAAAAGCCATTTGAAAAGCGCGTTCTTTTAGTTAATATAATGACTGTTTGAAAGAGTTGCCGCAGACAAAAAAAGCCGTACACTGAAGTGTACGGCATATCGTGTATCATGTATCTTATTTCTTCTGTCCAAACTTATACTCGGTTCCGTTCAGCAGTCTCTTGATATTGCTCCTGTGGGCATAGATGATTACGCCCGGGAATATTATCGCGGCTATGATGTCCGGCAGAAGGACATTTCCATTTATATAATACATTGCGATGGTGATCAGCGCATAGCTCGCGGCCGCAAGTATCGAAGCGAGGGACACTATCCTGCTGAACAGGACAGTAAGGCCGAAAACGGCGGCAGCCATAAGCACATGGATCGGATTGATCGCCATAAGGGCTCCAAAAGTCACGGAAACTCCCTTTCCTCCCTTGAAGTCGAAGAATACAGGCTTCAGGTGTCCGACAAGGGCGCCTGCAGCAGCGATATACAGTCCTGTCCTGAGAAAGAACTCCAGCTTGTCAGGCAGGACAGCCGAAGCGAAAGCACCGCCTGACATGACTGCCCTCGCGATAAACACGCTGACTAAGCCCTTGAGAAAATCTCCGATGAATGTGAACACTGCCGCTGATCTTCCAAAGGTCCTGAGGACATTTGTCATGCCGGCATTGCCGGAACCGTAATTCCTTATATCGTCCTTGAATGCGATCCTTGAAATGATGATCGAAAAGCTCAGCGAACCAAGCAGATAGCTTATGATCCGTATGATCACGTATCTTATAAGCACCGGTGCCGCATTGATCATGTCCTTACTCTCCTCTTTCCCTGATGAGTATCCTTATAGGTGTTCCTTCCAGTCCGTAGACCTCACGGATCTGGTTCTCAATATATCTCTGGTATGAGAAATGGAACAGATCCTTGCTGTTGCAGAAGCATACGAACGTAGGAGGTCTTGTGGATATCTGGGTCATGTAATAGATCTTAAGTCTCTTGCCCTTATCGCTAGGCGGCTGGACCTTTGCGACAGCCCTGGCAAGTATGTCGTTGAGAACGCCTGTCGATACTCTGAAAGCATTCTGGGTATCCACGAACTTGATCAGCTCAAAAAGCCTGTTCAGTCTCTGTCCCGTCTTGGCCGAGATGAAAATGATCGGTGCGTATGACATGAAACTGAAATCGTTCATGAGTTCTTTTCTCATGACATCCATCGTCTTGTCGTCCTTCTCGACGGCATCCCACTTGTTGACTGCGATTATGCAGGCCTTTCCCTGCTCGTGAGCATATCCTGCAATCTTGGAATCCTGCTCGGTGAAGCCTTCGGTGCCGTCTATCATTATTACGCACACGCGGCTCCTCTCAATGGCGGCAAGAGCTCTTATGACAGCGAATCTCTCTATACCGTCCTCGACATTTCCCTTTTTTCTCATTCCAGCAGTGTCCGTAAACACGAACTTGCCGTATTCATTCTCTATATAACTGTCGACAGCGTCTCTGGTGGTTCCGCTCTCATCCCTTACGATCATTCTCTCCTGTCCGATGATCCTGTTTACCAGGCTGGATTTACCGACATTAGGCCTTCCGACTACGGCGACCGTTATCCTCTCTTCGTCGGTCTCTTCCTCCCGGTCGAAATCTATGTACTTGAAGCACTCGTCCAGAAGATCTCCGGTACCGTGACCGTGCACGCTGGAAACCGGGAACGGTTCTCCCAGGCCCAGTGAATAGAATTCATATATGTCTTCAGGCACCTGGCCGATGCTGTCGCACTTGTTGACGGCAAGCACTGTAGGCTTTCCGCTCTTCAGAAGCATCGTCGCGACATCGTAGTCGTTTGCGGTAACGCCGCTCCTGATGTCGGTTACGAATATGATCACGTCCGCAGTGTCGATGGCTATCTCAGCCTGCTGACGGATATGCCTGAGTATTCCGTCATCGTTCATGGGCTCAAGGCCGCCCGTATCTATAAGGATGAATTTCCTGTTGAGCCACTCGCCGTCCCGGTAGATCCTGTCTCTCGTGACGCCCGGAGTGTCCTCCACTATGCTTATACGCTGGCCGACAAGTTTGTTGAACAATGTGCTTTTGCCCACATTAGGTCGTCCAACAATAGCAATTATCGGTTTTGCCATAAATCCATACTCCTCTCTAAAGATCGCTCTTGAAGAGCATCTGGGCGAACTTCAATCCGTCATTCGGATAGAATTCTATGTCAACGCCTCCCAGTCTCTCCGAAAGCTGCTGCGGAGTCATGTCGTCAAGGAACATGTCTCCCTCGCTCCTGAGCATATCCCTGCACAGAAGCAGTTTATCTGATATCATTTCACCGGCCAGCTGTTCCGAAAGGTCCTTCCCGGTCAAAAGACCGGTGACCCATATGTTGCCGCCGAAGAAATTGTTCTTTATCCGGTGAGCCTTTACTCTCACCTTTCCGCCTGTCACTTCCCTTGCCCTTTCAAGACACTTTTCCATGACAGGGTACATCGCCTCGCCTACCGCAAGATCCGCTACGAAGTCCTCGCTTACCTGCGAATACTCGCTCTCCTCCATGAAGTTGTCGATGAATGTCCTAACCATGCCTACCCCGTTCTCGAGCTGAGCATAGTCTCCGTAATACTCGCTGTCCGGGATCTCCACGCCGGCCTTGAGATAGAACTCATCGGAAAGGTACACTATCCTCTCTCCGTGCTCTCTGTAGAAATCTTCGGTCCAGGCATCCACCTGCTCGATTATCTTCCTGCAGTCCCGGGCGTCATAGCCCTCCAGTTTGGGGAGCTTTTCCCTGTATCTGGTCAGGCCGAGCGGAACGATGGCTACCGTCCGCACCTGCGGATACAGGCTCTGCAGCCTGTCGATGGTCGCATGAAGGCTCTCGCCGTCGTTTATGTTCTTGCAGAGGACTATCTGCGTGTTCATCACAATGTCCGCGTCATAGAATTCCTGCATGAGATCGTTGATCTCCGCTGCTCTCGGATTCTTCATCATCTCCACCCTGAGCTTCGGGTCGGTGGTGTGGACCGAGATGTTTATCGGAGATATGTGCATCTTCTTTATCCTGTCGATCTCATATCTGGATAGGTTTGTCAGAGTAACGTAGTTCCCGTAAAGGAACGAGAGCCTTTCATCGTCATCCTTGAAATACATGTCGCTCCTCAGTCCTTTGGGAAGCTGATCAACGAAACAGAATATGCACTTGTTGGTGCAGGAGTGCTGCCTGTCGATGAGATAGGTCCTGAAATTCAGTCCGAGAGGAGTGTAGGCATCTTCCTTCTGCATGTCGAACCTGATCACTTCATTGCCCCTCTTTATCACCACCCTGAGGTTGGTGTCAGTTGAGTAGAACTGAAGGTCCATCATGTCATTGATTATGCCGCCGTTTATGGTGACCAGGTCATCGCCCGGCCTTATGCCGTACTTTTCGCTTACGCTTCCCCGGTCAACACTGAGTATATTGACAGCCATCAGCGCTCCTCCTTCCAAGAATTCTGTGACAAATAATTATATCATAAATCCCGCTCCATATTCCACATATTTGATATGGGCAGACAAAAACAAGGGTGTTGTTATACAATTGATGTGAGACCCCCCGGATAGAAAAAAGCGATTGGATTCGTTAGAATAGTAATAACCACAAAACAAC
>CAZDOS010000056.1:0-10580 GCA_964507095.1 uncultured Oscillospiraceae bacterium
ATTATTGTAATTAAAATCAAATATAAATTAATCCTATTATATTATAATTATAGTTAGGCTATTTTTCAATTTGCTTTCTTCTATTTATAGAGCCATTTACGCTCATCTCTTTTAGACTGAATCGTAACGGGTCGAACTCAAAAAAGTCATATATTCTCAGAACATAAAATCACGTATTATTCCATCGTCCATAACTGAACACAACTGAATATTATGTATACTGATTTCTTAATTTAATCATTTACTTGAAAAAAAAGAGAATACATATTATTATTACCTAGACTATGCAATTAATGCAAACAGCGAGGTATATATGCATTACAACATCACCAGCAACGAATTCAAGGAGCAGTTGCAGACAACTCTGTCCTCAGAGCTCTCGACGGACATGAAGGGTGCCAGTTACGATGACATCTACAAGGCCTGCGCACTCATAGTCAGGGGTCTCCTTTCTGAACAGAGAAAGAAGTTCATGAAGGCCGCCAACGAGCAGAATGCCAAGAGGATCTACTACCTTTCCATCGAGTTTCTCCTTGGTAGAAGCCTTAAGAACAATCTGCTGAACATGGGTCTCATGGATGTTGCCACCGAGGCTATTGAAGCTCTCGGACTTGATCCTGACATGGTCTTTGAAAGAGAACCTGATGCCGGTCTCGGTAACGGAGGTCTCGGCAGGCTTGCTGCATGCTTCATGGATGCAATGGCAAGCGATAAATACGTTGGTACAGGCTACTCCATACTGTATGAGTACGGTATGTTCAAGCAGATAATTGAGGACGGATGGCAGAAGGAAGTTCCTGACAACTGGCTTCCGGGCGGTGAGATCTGGCTCAAGGCACACCCTAACCAGGCCATCGAAGTCCACTACGGCGGACATGTGGAAGAGATGTGGGCAAACAACCAGCACTCCACCATATACAACAATTATGAGACCGTCATTGCTGTCCCGTATGACATGTTCATATCCGGCTATGACAGCGAAGGCGTTTCAAAGCTTCGTTTCTGGAAGGCACAGAAGCCTAGCATCGACATGGAGGCCTTCAACCGCGGAGACTATTTACGGGCTATCCGCTCGGGCAGCGATGCTGAGCTTATATCAAAGGTTCTCTACCCTAACGACAACCATCTTGAAGGAAAGATACTCAGACTGAAGCAGCAGTATTTCCTGTGCTGTGCTTCGATCAACGAGATAGTCAATACTCATATGGTCAAGTTCCGCACGCTTGAAACGTTGCCGGACAAGGTATCGATACATATAAATGATACACACCCTACCCTTGCGATTGTCGAGCTCATGAGAATACTTCTCGATGATGTCGGAATGGACTGGGAGCATGCAAGAGACATCGTATCAAAGACCTTCTCATACACCAACCACACTGTGCTGCCTGAAGCGCTTGAAAAATGGGACTGCAACATCGTAAAGGAAGTACTGCCCCGTATCTATGAGATCATAGAAGAAATGGACAAGAGAGCCCGTGAGGAGCTGTACAAGCACTTCCCTGGCGATGACGGCAAAGTCAACTATATGAGCATGATCCATGACGGAAAGATCTACATGGCCAACATCTGCTGCTATGTATGTCATTCTATCAACGGCGTGTCAGAGCTTCACAGCGAGATAATCAAGAAGACCATCTTCAACGACTATTATCTGTATAAGCCAGAGCGTTTCACAAACGTGACCAACGGAATCGCCTACAGAAGGTGGCTGCTTGGAGGAAACCCTCTCCTGACAGAGTATCTGGACGAGCTCATAGGACCAGAATACAGGAAGAACGCCTACGCTCTGAAGATGCTCGAGAACTTCAAGACAGACGTCAACGTCATCAACAGGCTCAACGAGATAAAGCGCGCCAACAAGCAACGTCTTGCCGACTACATCTATGATACTACCGGTGAGGAGATCAACCCTGATTCTATCTTCGATGTCCAGGCAAAGAGACTGCATGAGTACAAGAGACAGCATCTGAATGTTCTCAACATACTCGCAGAGTACCTTGAAATAAAGAACGATCCTGACGGCGGATATATCCCGAAGACATACATCTTCGGTGCCAAGGCTGCTCCGGGCTACTACATGGCAAAGCAGATAATAAGACTTATCTATGCCGTAAAGAGCCTTGTAGAGGGCGACCCTTCAACTAAGGATCTCATACACATCACCTTCCTTGAGAACTATTCGGTATCCATCAGCGAAAGGCTGATGCCTGCTTCCGACATCTCCGAACAGATCTCCCTTGCGGGAACTGAAGCTTCCGGAACCGGAAACATGAAGTTCATGATCAACGGAGCCATTACGCTCGGCACCTTTGACGGAGCAAATATCGAGATCAAGGAACAGTGCGGAGCTGACAATTTCATCCAGTTTGGCATGCTTGCTGAAGAAGTCGAAGACCATAAAAAGCGTGGCTACAATCCGATGGAATATGTCGAAAGGAATCCTGAACTGAGGAATGTGCTGAATCTCCTTAAGGGCGGATGGTTCGGTCAGGATTTCACGGAGATCTACGACAATCTTACTAAGCAGGATCCATACATGGTGCTTGCGGATTTTGCAGATTACAGAAGAGCTCAGAAATCTGTGCAGACTCTGTACGCTAACTCATTCAAGTTCGGTCAGATGAGCCTTGAGAACATTGCCAATGCCGGCAAGTTCTCACGGGACAGATCTATCGACGACTATGCAAAAAACATCTGGGATTTGAAGAAGGTTAAATAATGTTTTATTTCGACAGCAGGAACAGCGAATATAAGACCCCTCTGGGGTCTGTTCCTGCTTATACCCAGCTTTCCCTTACGGTAAGCTGCACAGGTGAGAACGATGTGCCTGTCCTGCTCTTTGCAAAGGACAAGGAAGAGCCGAAGGTGATTACCTTTACGGATGCCGTCGTATCTCAGGATAGTAGAAACTATTCATATGATGTCCTGCTCAACGATCCGGGACTGTATTTCTATTGCTTCCGTCTTTCTGACGGAAGACTTTTATTGGATGACGGCTGCGGCAAGAACATAATTGCCGACGGAGGTAACTGGTTCTCACAGAGCGTTTTTGAACAGACATTTACCACGCCCGACTATTTCAAGGGCGGTATCGCCTATCAGATCTTTCCTGACAGATTCAACCAGGCTGTCACTGACAGAGCTCCGTCCTTCCCTGACAGGAAATATGTCAAAAACAAGGCGGATATTCCTTTTCACGGAGAACCTGACGATCCTGACGGAAGATATGTCACGACCGACTATTTTGGAGGAGATCTCAAGGGCATAACCGAAAAGCTTGACTACATCAAGAGTTTCGGTGTTGACTGCATCTACCTGAACCCGATATTCCTGTCCCATTCCAATCACAGGTACAACACCCGGGACTACAGGCAGATAGATCCGGATCTCGGCACTCTGGATGACTTCAGGGAGCTCTGCAGCCGGGCACACGGAAAGGACATTAAGATAGTCCTTGACGGAGTGTTCAGCCATACGGGCAGTGATTCCATCTATTTCAACATGGAAAAGCGCTACGGCGAAGGCGGTGCGTACAATGACCCTGAAAGCCCTTACAGAAGCTGGTTCGTATTTGGCGACGAATACAAGAACGGCTACAGGGCGTGGTGGGACTTCCCCACTCTTCCTGAGATAAACGAGATGGATCCGTCATACATTGAATACATCTGCGGAGATGAAGGTGTAATATCCTACTGGCTCGAAAACGGAGCCGACGGTTTCAGGCTTGATGTTGCAGACGAGCTTCCGGATGAGTTCATATTCAGGATCAGGGATGCTGTGAAGAGATACGGAAATGACAAGCTGCTTATCGGTGAAGTATGGGAAAATGCTGTAACGAAGGAGAGCTACGGTTACAGAAGACAGTATCTCCTCGGCAAAGGACTTGACGGCACAATGAACTATCCGTTTAGAACTGCGATATTGTCCTTCATGAAGACCGGCAACGCATATGACTTCTGCGAATCGGTGCTCGATGTATGTGATCTGTACCCTCGACGGTCGCTGAATGTGATGTGGAACTCCCTTTCGACCCATGACACCGAACGAGCTGTCACTAATCTGGCAGGCTACGACTGCGACAGGCTCTCAAGACCCCAGCAGGCTGCAATAGAGATCTTCGGTGATGAACTTGAACTGGCCAAAAAGAAGCTTGCGTGTGCCACTGCACTTCAGTTCACCCTCCCCGGTGTTCCTGTCATCTACTACGGAGATGAGATCGGAATGTCAGGCGGAAAGGATCCGTTCAACCGTGCTTACTTCCAGTGGTGGAATCAGGACGAACGACTTCAGGAGGAATTCAGGAAGATAGCCGGGATACGACTATCATCCGATGTCTACAGGGATGCCAATATCTTCTTTACCAATGTCGATGACAGGGCTGTAGGATTCATCAGATATCTCGGTGACGAAAGGATGTTGACCCTGGTTAACATTTCAGACCGCGAGCATACCTTCTGTTTTGAGAACAAAAGATATACGGTCGCTCCCCTCTCCTGGCTCATAGAAAAGATATAGGAATAATGATGCATGTTTAGGTCGTACATTTCTCAAAAGAAGTGTTTCAACTTGAATATGCATTTTTGTTTGGATATAATAAAATCAAGTAAACAGATCAATCTATTACGGAGGTATACAATATGTCTGCTTTAAATAAAAAGAGCGTTGAAGACATCGATGTCAGAGGCAAGAAGTGTCTGGTAAGATGTGATTTCAACGTACCTCTCAAGGAAGGCGTCATCACTGATGACAAGAGGATCAGAGAGGCAATGAAAACGATCCGCTATCTTGTAGACAACGGTGCAAAGGTCATCCTCTGCTCCCACCTCGGCAGGCCGAAAGGCGAATTCAAGCCTGAATTCTCACTCAAGCCGGTATGTGCAAGGCTCTCAGAGCTTCTCGGCAAGGAAGTAGTCATGGCTGAGGATGTCATAGGCGAAGATGCCGTAAAGAAGGCTGCCGCTCTCAAGGACGGAGATGTGATGCTGCTTGAGAATCTACGCTACCACCGGGAAGAGGAAAAGAATGATCCGCGGTTCGCAAAGAAGCTTGCAGATCTCGCTGAGATCTACGTGAACGATGCATTCGGAACTGCCCACAGGGCTCATGCTTCCACTGCCGGCGTGGCTGACTATCTGCCTGCAGTATGCGGATACCTTATTCAGAAAGAGATCGACATCATGGGCACTGCCCTTGCTGACCCCAAGAGACCGTTCGTTGCCATCTTGGGCGGAGCAAAGGTTTCCGACAAGATCGGCGTCATAGAGAACCTCATCGACAAGGTCGACACGCTCATCATCGGCGGCGGAATGGCATACACCTTCCTCAAGAGCGAGGGCTACAATATCGGCACATCACTCTGCGAGGATGACAAGCTCGAGCTTGCAAAGGAACTGCTCGAAAAGGCAAAGGCCAAGGGCGTCAAGTTCCTGCTCCCTGCAGACACGGTCATAGGCGATGAGTTCAAGGCTGACTGCAATTTCAAGACCGTCGACAGCGACAAGATCCCTGACGGTTGGATGGGTCTCGATATCGGTGAAAAGGCTGTTCGGGAGTACTCGGCAGAAATATCCAAGGCAGGCACGGTGGTATGGAACGGACCTATGGGAGTATTCGAGATGCCTGAGTTCGCAAAGGGCACGAAGGCCATTGCAAAGGCTGTTGCAGAAAGCGGAGCCATTTCGATCATCGGCGGCGGCGACAGCGCAGCTGCAGTGGAACAGCTCGGCTATGCAGACAAGATGACACACATCTCAACAGGCGGTGGAGCCTCCCTTGAGTTCCTCGAGGGCAAGGTCCTTCCTGGTATTGCCGCACTCAATGACAAGTAAAAGCTTTCTGAAGGCGGCCTAAAAGCCGCCTTCATATATTTGGAGGAATAATGAAAGATACAAGAAAAACAGTTATTGCCGGCAACTGGAAAATGAACAAAAACAAGGCTGAGACAGTCGAACTGCTCAAGGAGATGGAGTCAAAGATCTCTAAGAGCGATATAAAGGTGCTTATCTGCCTTCCGTATATCAACCTTCCGATCGCCAGTGAAACTCTTAAGAGCGGAGCAATCGAGCTCGGTGCCGAAAACTGCCACTGGGCCGCAAAGGGTGCTTTTACCGGAGAAGTAAGCCGGGACATGCTCCTGAGCTACGGCATCAAGCACTCCATAATCGGACACAGCGAAAGAAGGCAGTACTTCGGCGAGACAGACGAGACAGTAAACAGAAGGTCTATCGCCTGCCTCGAAAACGGGATCACTCCTATCATCTGTGTCGGTGAGAACCTGGAGCAGCGTGAAGAAGGCATAACAAAGGATCTTATCAAGGAACAGCTCATAAAGGGACTTGCGTCCTTTACTGATGAGATGATCCTCAACACCATTATCGCCTATGAGCCTATCTGGGCGATCGGAACCGGAAAGACAGCAACAAGCGAACAGGCTCAGGAGGTCTGCGGCTTCATAAGGAGCCTGCTCGGCGACATGTTCTCTGAGGATATTGCAGACAGGGTGTCAATACTCTATGGCGGTTCGATGAATGATGCCAACGCCGAGGAACTGCTCAGCATGCCTGATATAGACGGCGGCCTCATAGGCGGAGCAAGCCTTAAGGCTGATTCCTTCTCGACTATAGTCAATATTGCGAAACGGAGACTTTGATAAATGAAAAGACCTCTTGTTTTATGTATAATGGACGGCTTTGGACTCAGAGACGAAGACTATGGTAATGCCATCCATGCCGCAAATACACCTAATCTGGATAAGCTCTTCAGTGAAAATCCTTTCACGCAGCTCGGTGCAAGCGGACTGTCGGTCGGACTTCCTGACGGACAGATGGGAAACAGCGAAGTCGGCCATACCAATATGGGTGCAGGCCGAATCGTGTATCAGGAACTGACCAGGATCACCAAGGAGATCGAAGACGGACCGTTTTTTGAGAACGAAGCACTTGTAAAGGCAATTAGCTTTGCAGCTGAAAACGGCAAATCCGTGCACATAATGGGCCTTATGTCCGATGGTGGCGTACACAGTCACATGGAACATTGCTTTGCAGTCGTCAAGCTGTGCAAAAAGCTGGGTGCTGAAAATGTATTCATACACGCTTTCATGGACGGAAGAGATGTCAGCCCTACAAGCGGTTCAGGCTACCTCAAGCAGCTCAGTGACAAGCTCGAAGAAATCGGTATCGGAAAGATAGGTACAGTTTCCGGACGTTTTTACCGGATGGATAGAGACAACAGATGGGAAAGGATCGAGAAGGCATACCTTGCCCTCACTTCAAATGATGCTCCTTTCTTCCCCGACCCTGTCCGGAAGATGGAAGATAACTATAAGAATGAAGAAACTGATGAATTCACAGTCCCATTCGTTGTTACTAAGGACAGCAATATAAAGGACGGTGATACGGTCATTTTCTTCAACTTCCGTCCTGACAGAGCTAGAGAGATCACAAGAGCTCTGGTCGACAAGGAATTCACAGGCTTTGAGAGAAAGGCCAACCCTAAGGATCTGCACTATGTCTGCTTTACCCAGTATGACGCGACTATCGAAGGCGTTGACATTGCCTTCAGGCCTCAGAACCTGACCAATACCCTCGGTGAGTTTGTTGCAGGTATCGGCCGCAGACAGCTCAGGATTGCTGAGACCGAAAAGTATGCCCATGTGACCTTCTTCTTCAACGGAGGAGTTGAAACTCCTAATGAGAACGAAGACAGAGCACTTATACCTTCTCCTAAAGTCGCCACTTATGACCTGAAGCCTGAGATGAGTGCATATGAGATAACAGACGAGCTGTTCAAGAGAATCGATTCGGGCAGATATGACGTGATTATACTCAACTACGCCAACTGCGACATGGTCGGACACACCGGCGTATTCGATGCGGCCGTCAAGGCTGTTGAGACCGTAGATGACTGTGTCGGTAGATTGCGGGAAAAGATAAAGGCTATTAACGGTGTTCTTATAATAACCGCTGACCACGGCAATGCTGACATGATGATGAATCCGGACGGTTCACCTTTCACTGCTCACACCACCTTCCCTGTTCCGTTCTGTGTGGTCAACTATCCATGCAAGCTGAGAACAGGAGGCGTTCTTGCCGATATTGCTCCTACGATGATTCAGATCATGGGAGAAAAGCAGCCTGGTGAGATGACTGGAAAGAGCCTTATCACAATAGCATGCGATAACTGCTGACCGGAATCATATATTTAGAGAGAACGAGAGTAGAGGATGAAAAAGATCTGGAACGGCTGGTTAAGGGAAAGCGTATTCCTATACTGTGTTCTACACCGTAGTCACGATACTGAACAGTGTACTTTACCTGACACAGGGCATAAGAAACGATCCAAACGGAAACTGGCATGAACTGACCCGAGCAATAGTCGTGCTCATCGGAATAGTAGCGTATGAGATGGCAAAGAACCTGCCTATAAAGAATATGCTGCTTAGAGCTGTCGTGATATATATTCCAACAATGGCACTGACCTTAGGCTTCGTGTGGCTCAACCAGTTCATCGAACCGCTGGCCGAAAGCGCTTACAGAGATATACTCATCAACTATACAGGACTGTATCTTACGGTATCGCTGATAGCAGCCCTAAGGCAGTATCTTAAAAATAAGAAAAGCAACAATTCTTAACCAATCACTTTATAGTGTTGAGGAGAGAGCCTTTGAGAGCTCTCTCCTTTCTTTATATGTTATTCTCAATCAAATACAGTCTGGCAGATCATCGTTCATTCACCGTACATCTCTGCAAGCAAAAGACATATAAGGATGTTTTCCCAAATGAGAATTGTGCTGTGAAACGCTTTCAGTTTCACGAATGCATATAGGACGATGAAAACCAGAGCATACATTGATGCCATAAAAGCAAATCTTTTTCTGCTTCTGTCCCCTGTCTGCACCAACGTAATGATGAAAGAAAGCGTTACACCCAGAAATAATATGTATGCAAATATATCATGGACCTGTGATGTCAGGAGGCTCCAGCCAGGATTATATGGAAATAATGCACATCCCAGAACACATCCCATAACTGTCAGATATACTGTCGTTTTCATCGTGGCTGCAGGCAGTTTAAAAACATATGGGACAACCAGTATGACCATTATAATTGCCGCTGCAGCATATACCGCATATGTCCATGGTCTCAGCGCTATATACTTGGATATTGTCAGGCTCAGATCGAACCTATGCACTCCCGATAACCAGGATGATATCACTACCGTCAATGCTGTAACGGTGTATATGAGCCGAGCCCGGATCACAGGCATTTTATGACTGCTGTCTTTCTTACACATTTTTAAGTGCTATGCACCTTCCTTTAGTATCTTCTCTGATATAGATAAATCCCTGATCCGCTCAGGACCAGGGATTGTTTGATTGCTTATTTCTTCAGATTGTCTCTTACTGTCTTGATCTCACCGAAGCTCTTCTGGAGCCGTTCCTGGGTGTTCTGAAGCATGTTGTCGCAGTATTTGTTTATCGTCCGTCTGAGAGTTGCAGCCTGCTGATTTGCTTCCTGAGTGATCTCTCTGGCTTTTTCCTGAGCCTTAACGAGGACTTCCTCTCTGGACACCAGTGTCCTTGCCCTGTTCTCAGCCGTCTGAAGAATACCCTCGGCTTCTCTCTTTGCGTCCTGGATGATCTTGTTCTTATCCCTCACTATATTCTGGCCATAGTGATCTCATTCGGAAGATTGTCCCTTATCTCATCAATGACATCTCTGGCCGCATCAATATCGACCATTCTCTTGCCTCCGGAGAGCGGCACGCCCATTCCTTCCTCAAGTATCTCCTCGAGATTAGCCAGAAGATTTTCAATATTCTTTGTTGCCATCTGTCATTACTCCTTCTTTGCAAGTCTTTCCATGACTATATCATTGATCCTCGGGTCGACAAAGCGTGAAACATCTCCGCCGAAGCCTGCTATCTCCCTTACTATGGTAGACGAAAGGTACATGTAATCCTGATTGGTGATCATGAACATGGTCTCAAGATCCTCATTGAGGATTTTGTTAGCAAGTCCCTGCTGGAATTCCGACTCAAAGTCAGTAACAGCCCTGAGGCCTTTGATTATCGTATTGGCCCCCTTGAGCCTTGCATAATCTGCAACAAGACCGGTATAGCTGTCCACTTCAAAGTTCGGGATGTGACCGGTGACCATCCTGATAAGCTCAACTCTCTCCTCTGTTTTGAACACAGGATTCTTCGCCGGATTGATCATAACGACTGCTATGACCTTGTCAAACAGCTTCCGGCTCCTCTCAAAAATATCTACATGGCCCTTGGTAACCGGGTCAAAGGTACCCGGACAAATTGCGATCCTCACTATTCTGTCTCCTTCTTGAATTTGGTGACCTGCACCTTTCCGTACTTGTATTTCTTTATTTCAACCAGTCCGGATATCTCCTTTTTGAGGCTCCATCCCAGTTCGCTTTCTGCGATTATTATACCATTATCCTCGAGTATATCATATACGGCCTGGATAATTTTCTCCAAAATTTCATTTGAATACGGCGGGTCGAGAAAGACAATGTCAAAGTGTTCCCTGTTCCTGCCGAGAAAGGCCTCCGCAGTCGTGTTA
>CAZDOS010000057.1:0-10289 GCA_964507095.1 uncultured Oscillospiraceae bacterium
CTGATGATGTCAACTGTGACGCCGCCGGTTGAAATGAGACAGTAGCTTTGCGACCAGAACATTTCTTTCCATCAACAGAATATTGTATTCGGGTGCAATATACTCAAAAATCTCTTTATGTCTGTTGGAAACGGCATCATTAATCACTTCGTTGCGATTCTTAACGCACATGATCAGGTGGTAATGCAATATGAATACCGAATGATTATTTGTATCGAATCTCATTTTATACTACTATTTCTTTTATCTGTAACAGATTATACCACAAGAGATATATATTATCAATAGAGTGGCAATAACCCCGCCCTGTAGAGGACGGGGATTGCGTGCCAATTTTGTTCAAACTTGTCGTCGATCTTGTTGCCGGACGCTATTCCGAAGAAGTCTGCAACATCAACGTGTGCTGTGTCTGCGAGGGCAACTGTGAATGCCTTTGTTTCCATGATGTTCAGCCAAGTCTTCTTGCCTTCTCCGATAAACAGGATGATCTGATCCATGTCAGAGATCTGACCCCAGGCAACGTTCATGACGTTGACCTTACCGTTCTTGTCATATGCTGCTACCATAAGGACAGGCATCGGATATACTGCCTGTACCAATCCAAGATCTTTCTTCATTCTTTATTCTCCTTCTAAAGTGTTAACGGGTCAATGTGACCCTTGATTGCGATTACGGGAATATGATATAACTAAGCCATAAAACAAATAAGTACCTACATTTTTGTTATGTACTTACTCGGAGGTAAGCTATGAACAAAAGGATCGAGGAAGCTGATTTTTCACAGACAGGCTACAGCTACACGCTCTCGCTTATATCGGGAAAATACAAACCCGTCATCTTGTATTGTCTGATGGAATATGAGCCTGTCAGATTCAATGAAATGCAGAGATATATGAAAAACGTCGCAGACAAGACGCTCAGCCGGAACCTTAAGGAACTGGAGAGCGACGGATTGATAGTCAGGACCGTTTATCCCCAGATACCTCCAAAAGTGGAGTACACTCTTACCGAAAGAGGACACTCGCTCGTAAGGGTTTTGGACAAGCTCTGTGACTGGGGCAACGAAAACAGAGTTTAAGGAAAGAAATGATTGTATGGTTCCATTGCGTCAAAATGCTTTTGGAACGCTATATCATCCGCAAAAATATGCTGCCCGGTCTCATGACAGTATATATGTTGAATTCACTTTCCTGAAATGCTACAATAATGACATTAATTAATAGAGACGGATGCGTACACCGGTTCGTATCCGCGGCATACATGTTTGCTCCGTAGGTACGGCCCAAAGGGTTATAAGGAACAAATGTGTATGCCTTTTTTGCTTAAGGGGGACATACCGATGAAAATAAAGCCGTTTGGCGTAGAAGAATGGATGAACGAGTATGAGGTTGGTGCGAAGTACAACATCGCTGAGACCTGTGTGGACAGTCTGTCTCTCAGTGAATTGCTGAAGATATGCGATGTCAAAGAAGATGAGTTTACTGATGCTCTGCTTAAGAGGAGACTTACATACGGAGATATCGAGGGAGCGCCCGAATACAAGAAAGGGATCTCAAAACTGTACAGAACGATAGGGCCAGAAAACATAGTCACGACCCACGGCGCTGCAGGAGCAAATCACCACGTTTTCTATTCTCTCATAGAGCCCGGTGACAGGGTCATAAGCATCAGCCCGACATATCAGCAGCTTGTGTCGATACCTGAGTCCTTCGGAGCACATGTCGAGATTCTGGAGCTTAGGAAGGACGATGGATATATTCCCAATCTGCACAAGCTGAAGGAACTTGCCACCCAGGATACAAGGCTCATCTGCATCAACAACCCGAACAATCCGACAGGAGCACTCATGAGCAAAGAGCTGCTGATAGGCATCATCGACATAGCAAAAAGCGTTGATGCCTGGGTCTTGTGTGATGAGGTTTACAGACATCTTACACAGGAAGACGGATGGAGTGAGTCTGTTGTTGACCTGTACGAGAAAGGGATTTCAACTGGAAGCATGTCAAAGGCCTTCAGCCTTGCAGGCCTGCGCTGCGGATGGATTGCCACGCACGACAGTTCACTCGTCAAAGCAATGCTGAGCCACAGAGATTATGATCTTATAAGCGGTTCGGTAATAGACGAAATGATTGCAGGCATTGCACTGGCGAGCTCTGAAAAGCTCCTTGCGAGAAGCAAGTCTATCGTCAGGGAGAGCCTGTCCGTTCTTGATGACTGGGTCAAAAGTGAAATGCATGTTTCATATGTGAAGCCACAGGCAGGTACCACTGCTCTCATTTACTACGATTTTGACATTCCGTCACGTGAATTCTGCCGTAACATGTATTATTCCACGGGCGCTTTCGTGGTTCCCGGAGAACGGTTCGGCATGGAGCACTGTTTCAGACTTGGGTATGCCTACGGAATAGAAAATCTTAAAAAAGGCCTTGCCGCTGTAAGCGAATACATGCGGAGCATAGAGTAATAGAAGATAGAAAACGGCAGAGACCGTGAAAGGCCTCCGCCGTTTTTGTGTTTCATCATAGTGACAGGGTGCCGATCCAGTTCTCTGTCTCTTCCCTTCTGCCGCCAAGTCTCTTTGCCTCAACAATCTTTCCTTTGAAGCCTTTGCAGCCCTCCAGATCTTCCTTGATCTTTCCGATCCCGCTTCCGCCTGATGTGGCGAAAACGATGACTTTTTTACCGTCGAAATCATATGCTTCAAGGAAAGAGTTTATGATCCTCGGTGCGGTGTACCACCAGATGGGGAATCCGACAAAAATGAAGTCATGTCCTGCGATGTCAGCGTCCTTATCGGCCAGCTCGGGTCTTGATGCCGGTTCTGTCATCTCAAGCGTGCTTCTTGACGACTTGTTCCTCCAGTCAAGATCTTCCTTTGTGTAAAGATCCTTCGGCCTGATCTCGTAAAGATCTCCGCCTGTGAGTTCCCGTATGTCCTTTGCAACCTTTCCTGTTGCTCCGCTTGCCGAAAAATATGTGACAAGTATCTTACTCATTTCTTCTCTCCTATATTTAGTATTGATTATTGTCTTTTATCTTAACTCCTCAGGTATCTTTCTGCCGTAAAGCGTGTCAAAAAGAAGACCTGCTAAGATGATGCCCCGTGAAAGGCCGAATCCCATGGTCAGCACTCGCATGAGCTTTGCCCTTACCATTATCATGTCCATGTTGAGCACGCCGTCGAAGAAGTTTGCTATCGCGATTCCGGGACAGATGCAGAACACTGAAGTGATTACTATGCCGAAATAGATGTTGTATTTTTTTCTTTCAAAATTAATCCTGATGACCGTTGTCGCCCGAAAAGCACTTAAAACGGCTGCCAGGAATGTAATGTGAGTTGCGAGATCCACATAGTCATAAACAAATCCGCACAAGAATGACGCTATGAACACGTAAGGAAGCGTCCTTGGTGCAATGCTCCTGATCATTGTCAGGCCGACACCCAATCCTCCGCAGAAGAGTCCGTAGATTAGAGCTTCTTTCAGAATGACCATCCTATCAGCCCTCCTATCTTAAGCCGCCGGAACGCTCCCAGTTCAAGCATCAGCCCGATAAGTATGCCTTCAAGCACCATATGTCTGCCGCTCTCCTGATGGGAGTGGCAGATGCCCTGCACCAGCGTCGTGCCGGATGCTATAGGCATGAACATAGACGACATGATGGTATATATGCCTTCCCGAGGTCCAATGATCCTGTACATCAGCAGGATAAAGATAGACGGGAGCAGTGAACCCAGCAGTCTCTTCGGATATACCGGCCAGTCCTTTCCGGCTATTGTGACCATCACCAGTCCCTGGACCACACAGCTGAGGACCACGAGGAGCATTCCTCTGCCCCCGAGATGGAAGGTCCCGGCTGAGCAAAGGCCTGTCCCGACATAGGCAAGGACTGCTATCAGCCATGGATATTTATATGACTCACTCATAATATTGACTCTTTCCGTTATTTTCAGTGCCGCCTATTATACCACACATATCGTTGCCGTGAAAAGAACCGGAGGGCAGTTTTACCTGCCCTCCGCACAACGCGTTATTCTTTCCTTACTTTTACGAATCGTTCCATGATCAGCACCATCTGGTCATTCAGGACGAAATCATTGACGTTGGTGGATCCGCTGACCGACTCTCTGCCGACCTCATTGGTCATTGTCCTTACAAGTCTGAAACCTTCTCTTGCGTAATAGTTGAGCTCTTCAGCCAGTTTTTCCGCACTCGCCTCACCCTTTTTGTCCATGAGAGCGATGACTCTGTACTCATAGTGTCCGCCGTAGTCATCATCCCGCAATCTGACTTCCTTTTCATGTCTTTTTGCTTCGGAACCGGGACCTCCTCTCTGTATGTCCCATTCATCACGGTTCTTCTCAACAAAATCTGTCAGCTCGTCAAGGTCAATGGCGTATCTTCTGCTGATATCGAGCAGATAATTCGCTTCTACCGTACCCTGGTCGAGGTATGTTTCCTTTATGATCTCCAGTATCTCTTTTTCTTCCTCTGTCATTTTTCCGGTCCTCCCAAAAACAAATGATCACCACTTATCAAAATGGACCCTGTCATCCTCATAAAAACCTCTCGGACCTTTTCCCGCTTCTTCTTCAGAAGGGTATCCGAAAGCTATTATCGAATGAGGAACGACGGTATCCGGAAGTGAGAACTCTTTTCTCAATGCATCCACCCTGTCGGCCTGAGGATATGTGCCAAGCCACACCGAACCTATTCCGAGTGCGTTTGCAGCCAATACCATATTCTCTGCCGCGATTGATGCATCTATGATCCAATAATCCGGAGCTCTGGAAAAAGCTCTTTCAAGATCACCCAGCACCAGTATACCAAGCTTGGCTTTTCTGAGCGGTTCAGCCGGTCTGCCGTTGCAGTCAGCCATCCTTCCGAGTATTTCGGGATCCCTGGTAACGAGAAAGCTCCAGTCCCTCCGGTTGACGCAGCTCGGCGCTGCCATTCCGGCCGCAAGAATCTTTCTGACCTCTTCATCGGATATCTCAATGTCTTTGAAACTTCTTACGCTGCTTCTGGACATTATGTTCTCATATGCTTCCACATCAATCCTCCTTCCAGTCATCAAGATCAAGGTACATGCCTATGTGAGGTATCCCGTCTTCAAGGAATTCTTCTCCAACCGTCTCAAATCCCTCTCTTGCATAGAAGCCCGTGGCGTAGGTCTGGCTTTCAAGGTATATCCTCTTGGCTTTCATCCTGTCCCTGGCCTCTCTTATTCCCTCTTTAAGGATCAATCCGCCGAGCCCGGCGCCTCTCTTGATTGTAAGGACTCTGCCCATCTGCACGCAGTCCTCTTCATCGTGCTTCGGAAACACTCTCATATATGCTGCGATCTTGCCGTTTTCATCCTCCCGGAAGATATGAAGGCTTTCATAGTCAGCGTCATCCGGGTCCTGGAAAGGACAGGTCTGTTCCACTACGAATACCCGGCTTCTCGCCCTCAGTATCTCAAAGAGCTGCATCGTAGTAAGCTCAAGAAATGTCTTTGATTTAAACTCCATTTGTATTATCCTCCGGTGTATTTCTATATTTCAATCCTATCAGTTGAAAAGAGTCTTGTCAATTTAACACGATCTATCGTCAAAATAACGGTATTGTTATTTATTATTTACAATCTTCAGTCCGATAACCGTTGACATAATGAATAATTCATTTAAAATTGTTTTAAGGGGATAACATTTTATTTTATTAATCAGAGGTCAATTCAGTGAAAGTCATAGTAGATTCTGCATGCGATATTACCCAGGACGAAGCAAGGGAACTGGGTATAACAGTATTACCGCTCAAATACTATATCGGCGAAGATGAGTATCTCGACGGGGTCACTGTCTCCAACCATGAATTCTATGAGATACTTGAAAAGGGAGATATTTTCCCAAAAACCACTCAGATCAATCCGGCAAGATACATGGAAGCATTTGAAGAGGCACTGGAGGAGGACGATGAGGTCCTCTGCATGACTATGTCAAAGGAGATTTCCGGATGCTACCAGAGCGCCCTTATTGCGCGGGAAGACTTTGATGGAAAAGTCAAGGTTCTCGACTCCGAGCATTTCTGCATCAGCTACCGAAACCTTGCGGTCTACCGGGCGCAGCTGAGCCGTGAGGGCGTAGGTCTGGACGAAGCCATCGAAAAGCTAATCGATGCAAGGAAAAGGCTGATCATAATCGCAGTCTTCTCCACCCTGGAATATCTTTATAAGGGCGGAAGACTGTCCAGAACAAAAAGCCTTATCGGAAACATGCTCGGCATTAAGCCTGTCATCTCGATCACTGACGGGGCTGTCAATGTGCTGAAGCTTGCCAGAGGGCAGAAAAAAGGCTGCCGGGACATGTTCCGGTATATCAAGAACAAGGGAACGATCGATTTTTCGATGCCATATTCAACAGGCTATACCGGATCGTCACCGGAAAAGCTTGAGAGCTTCCTGAAGGAATACAGGCTTGACTTTCTCGGAACAAAAAGTGTTGTAGAGGCAAGTGTCGGAACGACGGTCGGCATATATGCCGGACCTGACGCGATAGCCTTCTCATGTTTCATGGAAGATGAAGTCGAGAAGGACATAAGGAAATAACATAGCAAAGATTTGAGGAGCATCCATAGCGGATGCTCCTCCTGTTTTTTCTGTTATGCTTTTCCGAATCTCTCTGTCAGAAGTCCGAGAACGGTGCAGAAAAGCCTAATCTTCTCCTCGATGGATGATATCCTCATCCTTTCATTTATCGAGTGGATCTCATACATGTATGGGCCAAGTGCGTCTACCGTAGGCACTCCCATGAAGTTGAGATAGTTTGCATCCGAACCGCCGCCGGTCGACTGCTCGATCAGCTCCTGTCCCAGGAGCCTGCCCGCGTCCCTCACTATCTCATATACGGCAAAATTGGCCGCCGTTCTTTCCATCGGCACCGAAAAGCCTTCTACCGTGACTGAAGATACCGTATCAGGAATATATGGCGGTGCATCATTTACCTTCTTTACCAGTTCCTCCACTGTCTCCATGTCCGCCTTGTTCGCAACCCTGACTGACACCGACCGGCTTGCATGCCCTGACACCACATTTGAAGGATCATCGTTGGTCACCGGACCGACATTGAACTGTATTCCCCTCTCATCGATATTGCTTTCATAAAGCAGCATCATCCTGTGAGCGACTTCCAGTATGGCGCTCCTTCCGTCTGTATAGTTGATCCCGGAGTGTGCCCTTCTGCCCGTCACGTCGATCTTTACGGATCCGGATCCCTTCCTTGCGGTAATGACTCCGTCTTCAAGTCTGGACGGCTCAAACACGAAGCCCATATCCGTTCCCGGGATCTCTCTGTCAAACTCTTCCTTGCCTGTCGGGGAACCGATCTCTTCATCGCAGTTGAATATGAAGCATATCTCGCAGTTCGGCAGGATGCCTTCTTCCTGCATTGCTCTAACTGACTCTATTGCGACCATAAGACCGCCCTTGCAGTCGATTATTCCCAGTCCGTATGCTGTGTCACCTTCGATCCTGAAAGGGTGTTCCCGTGTCATGCCCTGCTTGAAGACCGTATCCATATGCGCGTTCAGGATGATCTTTCCCTTGGCATTTGGAGGAGTGAGCTTTGCGACTATGTTCGTTCCGTATCCTTCGTGGAAAAAGTGTTCGATCTTGATCCCGTCTATCTTTCTCAGGAATGAATCCACTATCTCTACTACTTTCCGGTTGCCTTCCACATCTCTGGATCCGCAGTCTATTCCCGCAAATGTTCTGAGTGTATCCAGCACCTCTTCCTTATACTTCTCCGCTCCCCTTTCCCGGGCAGCAAGTATCTCTCTGTTGTCCATGGCTTTTCCCTTTCTTTTTTTTGTGCATAAATACTGTCTTTACTTTTTCTTTTATTCTATCTTTTTACTGTTCAAAAAACAATCTCGCTGTACCGAGCGGGCGATAAAAAGCAAACTGAAAAGACGATCCTTACCCGAAGGTAAAGATCGTCCTTATGTGGCGTTATCAGCCGTGGCCTCCGCAAGGCTGCGGCATGTTGTCTCTGGTGTAGTAGCCCACCTCAGTTCCCGGACAGCCCTCTCCGGCGAGAAGTCCAGATGCGGTGCAGAAAGTCGCCGTGACGACATTTGCGCTCTTAGGGAAGCCCTTCTGAGGGAGATCCGCCTGAGCTTCGTTCATCACATATCTCCATGCCCTCGTAGGCGGGTGGAGACCGTATTTGACCGGAAGCTCTACCGGTTCGTCATAGCCCCACCAGGAAGCGGTGACGTAATATGGCGTCAGACCCATGAACCAGTGGTCCTTGTCATCCGAAGTGGTTCCCGTCTTGCCTATCGAGTCAAGGTATGAAGGATACAGTCCGTAGGCTGTACCGCCCGGGGTAAAGAGGACTTCCTTGAGGATCCTGTTCATTATATATGCCGTTTCCTCACTGATTGCCTGAACGGTGGTCACCTTGGTCTCAAGGATCACCTCTCCGCTCGGATCAACAACAGTCGTGTAGCAGTGAGGGGTGACATACTTGCCGCCCGATCCGAAGATCATATACGCCCGAGCCATCTCGAGAGGCGAAATGCCGTATGTCATTGCTCCCAGAGCCATCGGCGCAATATCCGCATCTCCCGGCACCAGACTGGTGACGTGAAGAGTGTTCTTTACGAAATCGTAGGAGGTGTCAGGTCCGACCATCATAAGCGTCCTGACCGCAATGGTATTCAGTGACTGTCTGAGTCCCCTGCATACCGGGATCGCTTCCAGTGAATATGTGCTGGAATAGTTCCTCGGCCACTGCTTCATCTGACCTGTCTTCTCGTCAGGGATCATCTTGACGTAATCGTCATAGAGAGCGGTCGAGAAGTTGATGTAATGGTACTCTATTCCTAGCCGGTAAGCGCCTATCGGCTTCATCGTCGAACCCGTCTGACGTACCGAGTCAACTGCCCTGTTGAGCACTCTGTCTTCGGTCTTTTCTCCGAGTCCGCCGACAACACCGACGATCCTGCCGTCATAATCAAGCGTGATCATTGCGGCCTGAGGAGTGATCTCCCTTACGGTGCCGTCGTCATCCTTGATCTTGGCGACCGTGTCAGGGTACAGCTCGTGCTCAGGACCCATGACCTCTTCCATGGCTGTCTGGACCTTTGGATTGACCGTTGAATATATCTTGAGTCCTGAATTGTATAGGTAGTAGGTCGCTTCATCCTTTGTCATCCCGTACTGGTCCATCAGATCCTTGATGACCTGGTCGATGACCATGTCGGTGAAGTAGCTGTTTACGCTGCTCTTGTTCCTTATCTCCTGGCTCAGGACCAGTTCTTCGTTAAGGGCGGATTCGTACTCGTCATCGGAGATCATGCCCTGGTTGTGCATGAAGTAGAGTATGTCATCCCTTCTCTTGAGGTTGTCCTCCAGATGAGTGTACGGATTGTACATCGAAGGATTCTTCGTGACTCCCGCCAGTGAGGCCGCTTCTGAAAGCGTCAGCTCCGAGATGTCCTTGCCGAAATAGTTGTTCGCTCCGGCCTGAACTCCCGCCCAGTTATTGGACAGTCTCAGCGTGTTGAGATATGCCTCCAGGATCTGGTCCTTGGAATACTGCTTTTCGAGCACATACGCACGGAATATCTCTCTGACCTTTCTCATGGCTCCGCCGAGACCCGAACCGGACTTATCGTCCGTCAGGTTCTTTACCAGCTGCTGCGTGATGGTGGATGCACCCGTCTTTGAGCCGAACAGCTTTATAGGCGTGTACTCATTGATCATGGCTCCGAATGTACGGAATATGTTTACGCCGTGATGCTTGTAGAAATCCTTGTCCTCGACGGCGATATAGGCATCCTTGACATACTGAGGTATGTCTTCAAGGTCGACCCAGATACGGTTCTCGCTTCCGTCAAGTCTCTGGTATTCCAGCCAGTCTCCGGTATCCGGATCTTCGTAGTAGATCGTGGATGTGAAACTGAGCTTCAGATTCGTCAGGTTGAGCACCTGCTCATCGCTCTCAGTGACCTTGACCAGATAGAGCGTAAGCACTAGGGACAGAATGCTTGCGGCGATCACTCCTATGCAGAACAGCGTGGCAATCACCCTTACAAGGACGACGCCTATATTCTTCTTCTCGCCGGACTTCTTTGCCCTGCTCTTCTTCGGGGCGCTGTCTGTCTTCTTGTCCCGTGAGCTCTTGTATGTCTTTATGTTAATCACTCCCCATTCTGATGTGTACCGCAGTATGTATGCGGCGCCGATAGGCAATCAAAACCACCAGTTAAACTGGTGGTATGCACCAGCCCTGAAAGGGCATAATA
>CAZDOS010000058.1:0-10165 GCA_964507095.1 uncultured Oscillospiraceae bacterium
TTATCTCAATATCATTTTTCGTTGCTAACCTTATTACCATAAAAACCTCTAAATTTATATTTTGCTTAATATGTTCTATTAAATATTCCCAATTAACATCCTCTGACAGTTAGATAAATTGGGATTTGACTATTTTGATGTGTCTGTATTCTGTAAACTTTCAAACAGTTTATTCTCGATTTCTTTCATTGCTTCAAAGGTATGACCATAGCTATTGTTGACCATGCCGGCTACACAAAGGTCTTCCTTCAGGGAGAATCTCCAAAATGTAAGGAAACCATCGTTTCCACCGTAATGATATGCGGTATCCCCATTGCGGAACAGACAAAGCCCACAGCCACCTAATATAGGAGTTGCCATTCGTTCAGCAGTCTTCTGTTCAAGCAACCCCCGTTTGCGGAAGCTTCTCGAAAGCGCAATACCGACCTTCGTCATCTCTATAGGCGTTGTCCAAAGACCTGCTGCAGCGTGTTCCGGATAGTAATGATAACCATGGGCGGAATCTTCTTTTTTTCTGTATGCGAGCCTACCTCCAAACGCGGCATTAGCAACCAAATCCTCGTCAAGCGGTTGGAAATAACCGGTTCTGGTTAAGCATAGAGGCTCGGCGACTTCTTTCTGAAAAGCATCCCTGAGCGATGTTCCCGCAAGTCGCGTAAAGGCAAGCTCAGCCAGCGTAATGCCACCGCCAGAATATCTGTACTGCTTTCCGTAGGGCTTGATTTTGACGACCTTCTTTGAGTTGCCGCGTCCTGCAATCACATCCTCCAACGACAGTAACGGGGCGTCGGCGCGATATCCCATGAATCCGCCAACGCTGTACCCTGCTGTGTGGGATAGCAGTGCAGGGAAAGTCATAGGAGGCTTCTTAACAAAATCGCTGAGAATACCCGAAATATCCGCATCTAAATCGATGAGTCCTTTGTCCACATATCGAAGGAGCGTCAGTGCAAACATGGGCTTACTGATAGAACCGGCCTGAAACAGCATGTCAGGATTTACCGGGAAGTCCTGTCCGTATCTGCCACTGCCAGAACAGTATGTCTCGATTTCGTCGCCTTTGACAACGGCAAGGGAGATGCCGTAACCTCGTTTTCCTTTTATTTTCAATAGACGTTCCACATCGATAGCGTGAAAAAATCGCATGAATTATTCCCTCCTACAAATTCTTATTTTCCTAACTGTTCGACAAATTCAAATTTTCCTAACAGTATTATAGCAAATATACACAGAAAAATTAAAAAATGGAGAAATTACCAAAGAAGAATATGACCGTTGGCGTTATACATTCCCTGCAGAAGATACCAGTCAGCACTGGGTTAAGCTTCCTTCCAAAGATCTCAGTGATTCTATTCTTGCTTCAATAAGACACAAACTTAAATAAAAAATTACATACTAAAAAAGCCCGTACTGACATCCAATCAGTACGGGCTTTGATATTAATATGGATAATTGGGAAATAAACAGCTTTATTCTTTACTCACAAACCACTTGCAACAAAGAATAATGACAATTGAATAAAGTTTATCAAAAGTTTATCAACAGGACTTCAGAAGTTCAAAATTCCTTATGATTACTGGCTTTTTTTCAATTATGCAACTATTCCCACTCTATTGTGGCTACAGGCTTTTCAGAGATGTCCCAAAGAACTCTGTTTACTCCCGGAACCGTGGCGATGATCCTGTCTCTTATCCTGCAGAGCCTGTCAAATGTGATCTCCGGAACTGTAGCTGTTACTGCATCGACTGTGTTGATGGCTCTGATGATCACAGCCCAGCCCATGTATCTCTTTCCGTCCTTGATACCGGTCGACTTGATGTCAGGAATCACGCAGAAATACTGCCAAGGTGCCGGATCCATCCGTCCGATCTCTTCCCTGACGATGGCATCTGCCTCACGGAGTGCCTCGAGCCTGTCTCTTGTGATGGCTCCTACGCATCTTACTCCGAGACCCGGGCCAGGGAACGGCTGGCGGTATACCATGCCGTCAGGCAGTCCGAGCCGCTTTCCTACGACTCTGACCTCATCCTTGTAAAGGAACTTTACCGGCTCAACAAGCTCGAAATTCAGATCTTCAGGAAGTCCTCCGACATTGTGGTGTGCCTTGACGCCGTCCGACTCAAGGATGTCCGGATAGATTGTTCCCTGTCCGAGGAAGCTCACGCCCTCAAGCTTCTTTGCCTCTTCGGCAAATACATCGATGAACTCTGCACCGATTATCTTTCTCTTTGTCTCAGGATCGTCCACTCCTGCAAGCTTGTCAAGGAATCTGTCTACTGCGTCGACATAGATGAGCTGAGCGTCAAACTCATCGCCGAATACCTTGCATACCTGTTCAGGCTCGCCCTTTCTCAGAAGTCCGTGATTGACATGGACACAGATCAGGTTCTTTCCGATTGCCTTGGAGATGAGTGCTGCGCACACTGAAGAGTCAACACCTCCTGAAAGTGCAAGGAGTACCTTGCCGTCCTTTACCTGCTCCTTGATGGCAGCGATCTGTTCGTCTATGAAATCCTTTGCCAACTCAGGTGTTGTAATGCGGACCATAGATTCCGGTCTGGTGTTCTCTTTTGAAATTGCCATAACATTTGCTCCTTATTATTTGTGTATTCCATAAGCCTTTTCCGAAAAATCGGGATCCGCTGTTTTGAGAAATTATATAACAATTGAGATGTCGGTGCAATAGAAACAGGGCCCGAGAAACCGCAATGAGGTCTCAGAAAAAAGTGAAACTGCAGGAGAAGAGCACGTATTATTGTGCAAGTCTACAATGGAAAATGAGTAGTAAAAAAGAAAAATGTGAGAATTACAAAATATATAGATTTTACTCTGTTTTTGTTGACAACAGATGATCCATGCAGTAATATATAGACATAGTTAGCATATGCTAACTAAAACCAGAACGAACGGATCTGGGGTATTATTGATAAACGGAGGTGCTTCATGAGAATCATTTATAAGCTTTTCAATCTCTTTGTCGCTCTTGCCATCATCACTTTTATCCCGCTTCTCGGCTGATGATATTATTGCCGATGCAAAGCTTGCTTTGCTTCCTCCTTAAGCCTTAGTCATATCAAATATCTCTCTTAATAATATATTTCAGCCTTGCGAAGAGAGACCGCTTTCGGGCGGTCTCTCTTCATTTGTCCTTAATTGACTAATAGGGTTTATTGGGTTAATATATTTGCATATATATTTTTGTTGGAGTCATTGGATGATAAACAGTAAATACCGTCTCGGTTTCATCATAATCATAGCTATATGCATCGCCATGCTGGTCGCCGGAGCCAAGTTCGACTATCGGATCACCGATAAGCTCTTCAATCCAAACAGCGTATTCGGGATCGCTCTGGAAAGCTTTTCGTCTCTTCCGATCTATCTGTTCATACCTGTCTTCGGATGCTGCATGATGCTTACCAGCAGAGATCAGATTGCACCTTTCATTGCGGGCGTTGCCGTGATGATAGCGGGCTGCTCTGTGGAGATCTACATGATATTTAGAAATCTCTACGAGAGAGATGTCCTCAGGACGACCAACCCGTACATCAGCGGAGTCCTGGGAGGAGTTGCCGCTGCGGGACTGTTCTTCCTCATGAGGAAGGTGCCGAAGCGTACCGTAAGAAGGATCCAGTCCATGTGTGCCTTCTCGCTGGTATATCTTATCGGATATCTGGGAAGCCACGGCGTCCTCAAGATACTGTGCGGAAGAGACAGGTATGAGGATATCATCACCGGCGGAGAATATGCCTTCGCAGAGTGGTTCAAGCCGGTATTCTTCTCTTCGGGTTCATCCTTCCCTTCCGGGCATGTGGGCGGAGCTATGGGAGTCATGGTGCTTCTGCTCATTCCGTTCATATTCAAGGGGTGCCGGAAGCTCAAGCTTCCTATATTCCTCGGATGCTATGCATATGTATTCATAGTAGCTCTCTCGAGACTGATAATGGGAAAGCATTTTCTGTCGGATACGGCAATGTCGATTCTCATAATGACTGTCGGCTTCATGATAGTGTCCTATCTCTATGAGATGGTATACAGGAAATTCATCATAAGACAATAAACTGATACAAAGATCGGCGGGGCCGCTTGCCCCGCCGTTTGTTATTTGTTGAGCCTGTCCGCTTCATGCATCCAGTCCTTCATTTCAGGATATATCCTCTTGTACAGCTCATAGATCCTTCTGTACTGCCGGTGTCTTCCGGGATCAGGCCTGTATACCCTGTCATACCTGACCATGCTGTCCACCGCTTCAGAAAGAGAAGGATATATGCCCAGCATGGCTGCCGCGGCTATGGCGCAGCCCAGGCATGTGGCATTTGTGTCAGAAGGCACATTGACCGTGACATTGCTGACGTCTGCATGTATCTGCAGCCACAGAGGACTGTTGGCGGTACCTCCGGCGATGTTCAGCTCGCTGACCTGAACACCCTTTTCCCTGAATGCGTCCAGCATCCTTTCCGTTCCGAACGCGACCCCTTCCAGTACCGCCCTGTACATATCCCGTCTGGTATGGGACAGAGAAAGGCCGTAAAACATCCCTTTGACGTTTCCGTCATAATACGGGTGCTTGTTTCCCTGGAAGTAATCCAGCATTATCAGTCCGTTCGAACCGACCGGAACATCTTCTGCCTGTCTGTCCATCTCCGCGTAGACATTGAGTCCCTTTTCAGTCAGATCCCTGCATATTTCCCTCTTGAACCAGGACAGTATGCTGCCTGAAGAGCTCTGGGCGACATAGTCGGTATAATAGCCTCTGAACAGATTGTCCGGTCCGTTATTCGAACCTGTGGGATTAAGGAGCGGCTTCTCATTGAGAGCCATGGCAAGATTGCTGCTACCTGCCACCATGGCTATCCTTCCCGGTCGGTTAACGCCCATCCCGAGAACTCCTATGCTGCTGTCTACTCCTCCCTGCGCGATCGGAGTCCCCCGCACAAGGCCGAGGAACCGCGCTGCCTTTTCCGAGACACTGCCTATCCTGTCTCCTACCCTATAGACCGTATCCGAAGGGAACCTGTCCAGAGCGTCTGATATGTCGAGAGCATCATATATATGCCTCGCAAAGCCAGTATTGACATTGTAGCCCCAGTTGCAGGCGGTATTAATGTTCATGCACCATTTGCCGGTAAGCATGAATGTCAGCCAGTCCTGATATTCACAAAGCACCTGTGCATTGCGGTAATTATCGGGTTCGTTCCTCTTGAGCCACGCAAGCTTCGGGGGCATCCATTCTGCGGAATAGAACTCTCCCGTCTTGCGCAACAGCTCGTCAGCCTCCTCCTGCGCCCTCACGTCCATCCATATGATGCACGGTCTTACAGGAGTGCCGTCCCTGCGGCAGAGGACGACGCTGGTGCAGGTGGTGTCACAGCTCAATGCCGCGATCCTGTCAGCCGAGATGCCGCCCTTTTCAAGAGCGCCGCTCACTGCCTTCTGCAGCGATTTCCACCAGTCCATCGGCTCCTGCTCTGCCCAGCCCGGGTGTACGAATTCAGTATGGTACTCCTGCCGGTCAAACGCGAGCCTGTTTCCATTGAAGTCATAGAGTCCGACTCTTATGGATCCGGTACCGCCGTCTATGCCCATAAGGACATCTCTGGTCTTATCTCCGGGCACGTGCTGCCTCCATGAATCTGACTACTCTCTCATATTCGACGAAATTATCGAATTTACCGTCTTTCTTGAATGTCGTTCCGACGATCGCGCCGTCGGCAATGGCAAGCTGATCCTTTATCGTCTCCGGACGGCAGCCTGTGTTGCAGAACACATATGTGTCAGGAAGGGCTTCCTTCACTCTGGTCAGCACCTGGTTGTCGGTAGGCGCGCCTGCAGTGAGTCCGCTCACGAGGATGGCATCTGGCTTGCAGTTGAAGTTAGTGGTTCTGGCCACCTCTGCAATGTCTCTTCCGCCGAGATAAACGGCGCTCTCAGGGTAGATGTTGTAAAGAAGTCTGCATTTGTCCCGGATCCCCAGAGATGCTCTGTGTCTTACTATTGAACCGGCATCATTGTCCCAGAGGCCTAGGTCGCTGGCATAGACTCCGTTCATCACCTCTCTGACGAAGCAAGCGCCTGTCGCCGCCGCCAGATCGAGGCTGGCGTACGGATCCCAAAGCATGTTGACTCCGAAAGGCACCTTTATCTCAGGCATCAGCTGCCCTATCACTCGCGCCATGCCGGCAGTGCACTCTGTCCTTACCTTCCTCATGTACGGCAGGGAGAATTCATTGGAGAACATGATGGCATCCACTCCGCCCTTCTGAAGCGCGGTCAGATCATCATATGCCTTCTGAACCACCCAGTCCATACCCTTGTCACTGTCATAGCCAGGATCTCCTGGAAGAGCCCTAACGTGGCACATTGCTATGATCGGCTTTTCGGTGCCGAAGACATCCTTCGCCCAAGTCATCATTTTTATTTCCTCCTGTTTTCGGTCTCATTTTTCTGTGATTATACCACAGCCTTTTTTATGTTTACAACAAACCGGACAAAATGTATAATCTACTTGAATTATCAACAGTTTACATCCGTTTTGAGGTGTTCGTATCATGGATCTTGCGAAGATAAAAAGCGTTTTGAAGGAATACATGGCCATACCGCGCCTTTGCGGTTATGAGAAGGATATGGCCTACAGACTGAAGGTTGACCTGGGCAGGTACACCGATGATGTCAGGATAGATAAGATCGGTAACTGCATAGCGACCTTCAAGGGCACTGAAAGCGACAGCCCTGCTCTCATGGTATTCGCCCATATGGACGTCATCGGCTTCATCATCACGAGGATAGATCCCGACGGTTTCATCTTTGTCGACAGGATGGGCGGTGTGCCTGAGAAGATCCTGCCCGGAACTCCCGTAAGAGTCGGGACCGAGAATGGTACCTATGTGAACGGAGTATTCGGCACCAAGGCCTACCACATCATGTCGGCTGAAGACAAGGCAAAGGCCGACGGCATCTCTACCCTGTTCATAGATGTGGGTGCCTCCTGTGCACAGGATCTCTACGATGCCGGCATTCAGGTGGGCTGCCCCGTCCTTTACGGACAGGCATTCTATGAACTCATGAATGACAGAGTCTCAGGAAGCTATATCGATGCAGCAGCCGGAATGACAAATCTGATACAGATAGCCGAGCACCTGAAGGCAAATCCTCCAAAGACGACCGTTCACCTGGTCGGCACGGTATGGGAAGAGTTCTCCGCCAGAGGAGCCATGATCGCCCGGAGAACGGCGAAGACCGATATGGCCATCTCCATACTCGGACCCGGAGCACGGGACACTCCTGACCAGCGAGGAAAGGTCAGCAACGTCAGGATGCATGACGGCGTGGGCGTCACCATGTTCAATTTCCACGGCAAGGGAACTCTCAACGGCAACATTATCCACAAAGGCATGTTCGAACTTCTGAAAAGAACAGCCCGGGAAAAAGGCATCAATATTCAGAGACAGGCCGCGAGAGGAGCTTTGTCCGACACTGCTTACCTTGCTCTCGAAGGCGAAGGGATACCGTGCATGGATCTCGGAACACCTGACAGATACAGCCACTCCACACTTGAGGTCATCGACACCAGGGACCTTAAGCAGACCGGAGATCTGCTTTGCGCTTTCATAGACAATCTCACTCCGGATTTTGACACGAACAGATACTGATTCCGTACAAGGGCAGCAATGCTGCCCTTTTTATTTTCGGAATGCCGATGCAGTGTCTTGATTGACACTGCGACGAAAAAAAAGTACAATATGTTTTACTGATTACAACGCCAAACGCAAATATATATATCCACTGGAGGTACATACCCATGAGTATGACTGCCGTATACGCTATCTCGGCACCGCTGACTGCTTTCATCTGCTGTGCATTTATATCACTTTTGATGAAGCCTTTGAAGCTGAACGACAAGCTCAGAATGATAATAGTATACGTAGCCTTCTTCCTTCTCTGTTTCGTCATGGAAGCAGGCGGAAACGGCATCACGAATATCGACTTCTCATCTTTTAATTCAACAAGGTTCATATTCAGAGTCGTTGCAGGCTTTTTTGTCTGTATCGGCATGTATCTGTTCTATATCCGCGATGTGCTTAGCGACAAGTATGAACGGGCACGCAAGACAAAGGACAAGAAATAAATGAGATTTCAGTTCATGAGACCTGCAGCCGTGGGCACCGGAGTGCCGACGGCTGTTTTTGACAATCTGAATAATGTATCGGGCAATGATCTCAAGGTGATTCTCCGGGTCATCGCACGGGGCGAAGTGGATACGCGGAAGCTGCAGCAGGATCTCAGCCTCTCCGCAAATGCAGTGCATTCCGCTCTGCTCAGATGGGCCGATTTCGGTCTTATCAAGATGATCGATGACGGCACCGTGGAAAAGGGCGTAAAACTGACAAGTGAGGACATTTTGATGTTCTCGCAGTCACACGGCGAGATCAGCGTCCTGCTCAACCACCTGCAGGGCATATTCGGAGCTCCCCTCAACGAGAAGAACACCGTAAGGTTCGCCTCCCTCTACATTGAAGAGGGGATCCCCGTTGAGGTCATACTGCTGCTTGCCACATATTTCGCACCGACCCGGAAAAGCCCTGCGTATGCCGCAAAAGTGATTGAGAGCACATTCCGCAAGGAGAAACTGGACACGCTTGAAGCAGCCGAGGCATATGTCAGACTGATGGAGGAAAGGTCAAAGCTCATCAATACCGTATCGGAAATATTCGCGCTGGACCCAGATAAGCTGACCAGCAGCGAAAAGACGATAATCGCCGCATGGAAAGAGAAGCTTGAAATGTCCACGGACATGATCAGGGCTGCCAAAAACGCGGCTGGAGCTCAGGCAAATGTCCGCTACTGCAACGGCATTCTCAAGTCCTGGTCCTCAAAGGGCTACTCAAAAGTCTCAGACATTGACGAATACACCGACAACGCAGGAGCCGGAAAGATAGACAGGGATTTTGAAGAGGCAAAGAAGATCATAGATAACAGAAGGATGGCAGCCATGGACAGACTGTCCTCCAGAAAGGAAGAGATCTATTCTGCTCTTCCTCAGCTGACCGTCATCGAGGATGAGATCACGGGTCTGAATGTGGATAGAGTCATGAAACGGCTCAAGCACGACCAGAGCCGGATCGATGAGATCGATGCACTCATCAACGAGAAGAACCGTCAGATGGACCTTCTTCTGGATTCCAGGGGCTACTCACGGGATGATCTCATCGTTCATTTCACTTGCCCTGACTGCAACGACACCGGATACGTCAACGGCAAGGCATGCCACTGTCTTAAGGACGAAGTCAAAAGGATAAGAGATGCAAGGGCGCGGAAAGCTGCCGTAAAATGATATTCACATCCCGAAAAGTTTGTGATATAATCTTTTCAGCTAAGGGGGCGTAGCTCAGCTGGTCAGAGCGCACGGTTCACATCCGTGAGGTCGTGGGTTCGAGCCCCTCCGTCCCCACCAAAAACCGCCATAGAATGGCGGTTTTTCTTTTTTTGCCGCTCCATATACAGAAACTGAGGGGTCGCCTTCCGGCAACCCCTCAGTAAAACGTTTCGATTGTCTATGCCGTCGATCAGCCGAACAGCTCTGCTGACTTCTCAGCAAATCTTGTTCCGAAGACCTTGAAGTTGTTCTCGTAGTGCTCGATGCCGTTGTGTGGCTCGACATTTCCGTTGACAGCGATAGGTCCTATGTGGATGACAGGCATTCCCTTTGAACCGCCGCCTGAGTACACCATCATGCCCCATACAAGCATATTGGTATGGATGGACTGGATAACAAGTTCAGCTCCGCCGTGAGTGAACTGCTCCGTGGCAAAAGCACCGCCGAGCTTTCCTGCCATGCCGAGCTTTCCGCCTGTTGTCATGAGCCAGTTCCTCATATCAGGTGTCATGAGTGCTGCATAGCTTGGGCAGCCGATGACTACGCCCTTTGATTCCTTGACGAAATCTGCGTCTACATCCTCAAGCTTGAATGCCTTTGCCTCAACGCCTTCAACAGCGTTCATGCCTTCAGCGATCCACTCCGCGCACTTGATGGTGTTTCCGCTCTTTGAATCACAAATAACAGCTAACTTCATTTGAATGTTCTCCTTTGTTTGAATTTATGTTAATTATATCACGAAAAGGAGCTGTAAAAAAACGCGAGTTTTTCTACAGCTCCTAATCTTATGCCGAT
>CAZDOS010000059.1:0-9991 GCA_964507095.1 uncultured Oscillospiraceae bacterium
CTCCACAGGAACAGAGATCTTCTGAAAGAGATCTCTGCGGAGAGGATATTCGCCGAGCTTAAAAAGCTGCTTATGGGTCCTGATGTCAGAAAGGTCCTGCTCGAGTACGTTGACATAATCGGCGTGTTTATTCCCGAACTGCTGAAAGCGAAAGGGTTTGATCAAAAAAACAGGCATCACATATATGATGTCCTTGAGCATACCGCAGTTTCTGTGGAAAACGCTCCAAAGGATGAAATATCCAGGCTCGTGATGCTTCTTCATGACATTGGAAAGCCATATACCTTTACTCTCGACGAGAAAGGGGAAGGACACTTCTACGGTCATGCTCAGAAGAGCTACGAGCTCTGCATCGATATCCTCCGGAGGCTGAAAGCTTCGAACGAGGAAAAAGAGAGGATACTCAAGCTGGTAAGATACCACGACAGTCCCCTCATGCCGACTGAAAAGTCCATGAGAAGAGCTCTCAACAGATTCGGAGAAGAGGATCTGAGAAGGCTCATAGATATCAAGAGAGCAGACAACCTCCGGCAGAATTATCGGGTATACAACAGGAGCATGGAGTATGACGAGCTGGAAGATGTCCTGGATGAAGTACTGGCAAAGGACCGGTGCTTCTCATTAAGGCAGCTGGCAGTCGGAGGCAGGGACCTCATTGAGATAGGGGTTCCCCGGAATAAAGTGATGGGAGATATATTGGACAGACTGCTCGACCTGGTGATCGACGGAGAACTGAGCAATGACCGAGAGACGCTTCTGGGAAAGGCCGTGGAGCTGCTTTCACAGATCAGTCATGACCAGGAAAGCTGATATATATGGATATGCCCGGAGATGAGTCAAGTGAACTCCTTGCCGGGCATCCATATTAATAAATCATTATTCCTGTTGCATCAAAGATGTCATATGTAATAATATGAAATAAAGATGTTCTTAGTTTTCCGTTCAGTAAAAAAGGAGACGAAAATGTCAAAATTCAAGGAGTTTCTTTTTCATTATATAGTCCTGAACGTGCTTCTTGCCGTGGGCTCGAACTTCATAATCGGAATGTCAGGAGATGTCCCTCTGATACCCGGAGCCATATGCCTGGCCTTCATGGCCGTATGGTATCTCCTGTTCAGCAGGAAAGGGGCCCTCAGCTCATTCATTCATAACTTCTACATGATCCTGACCCGGGCGGTCTTCATAACCTTTACCGCCCTCATGTTCATGAACGGAGGTATGATGGATTCGTCACCCTTCCTTCTGCTTCTGGCACCCTTGTTCCCGTTCATTCCGATGATCATTTTGCTGGCATTCATTAGGAAGCTGGCCGTAATGCTTATCGGCATCATACTCGTGGGCCATGTGCTTATCATCACCTTCCTCAGAAGGAAGGAGATCAGTCCTGCAGCGGTAGCCATACCTCTGGCGGCCGTGGTGATATCGACAGCATTATCCGCCTACAGCTATTCGGTCAGGGACGAGATAAAGTACGGAGGGCACGGCTTCAAATACATGCACGGCTACTCGAGCACCGATTTCACGGGCTATTATGTACATAGCGACCCGACGAAGCTGGTGACCTTAGACCATGAACCGCGGATAGTGATCACGGGTCAGGACAATATGCCAATCCTGGACGGGGCAGAGGCCTGCTATCCGGTCTACAGCGCGGTGGCAAAGGCCATTTACAAGGACATAGCTCTTATCGAAAGGGAGTTCGGTAGCCCGGAGAGCAACTGGGCAAACGGAAAGATAGTGACCTTCACCAATACCGTACACGGCTTTTACAGGCTTGCCGACGGAGAAGTGGACATGCTGTTCGGCGCAAGACCGTCACAGGAGCAACTTGAGTATGCCCGAGAGCAACACTCCGTTGAGATCAGGCAGACACAGATAGGCAGGGAGGCCTTCGTGTTCTTCGTAGAGGCGGACAACCCCGTTGATTCCCTGACCAGCGAGCAGATCAGGGCGATATATCACGGCGACATCACGAACTGGAAGGAAGTCGGCGGGAAGGACGAGAAGATAGTCGCATTCCAGAGGCCGCGGGACTCAGGAAGCCAGACCATGATGATCTACTTCATGGGAGACGTATCGCTGAAGGAGCCGAAGACCTATGAGGTCATGAACCCGATGGAAGGAATAGTGAAAGAGGTCGCAAACTATCACAACGAGGACGGGGCCATGGGCTATACCTTCAGGTACTTCCTGGAGGGCCTCATGCAGGAAAAGGGCGTTAAGATGCTTGCCGTGGACGGAGTGTATCCGACTGTTGAGAACATCAAGAACGGAAGCTATCCTCTGGTAGTGGGACTCTATTGCCTGACAAGGGAAGGAGACACCAACCCGAATGTCCAGAAGGTGCTGGATTTCCTTCTCAGCGAGGACGGACAGTATATAATCGAGCAGACGGGATATGCACCTCTGAAGTAAACAGATCATATATAAAGGCCATGCCCATAAGGGCATGGCCTTAAAAGTATATCAGTATGATATGATCAGTCCGCCGTCATCGGCATAAAAGGTGCAAAGACCTCTGCAAGGGATTATTGCGACATTTGTGGCGTCATAGTATTCCCGGAGCATCGACTTGATCTTTCTTGCGCCGTCCTCGTTTCTGACATGGCTGATGATTATGTAGCTCTCCTTGAGGTTCTTCATCCCCGCCATTTGGTCTACGATGTATTTGTAGGTCTTGTGGTCGCCTCTCTGCTTGGAAAGCACGTTGATCTCGCCCTTAGGAGTCTTCATCGCTATGGCTCTGATACCGAGCTTGGTAGCTATGATACCGGTGAAGGCGCTCATCCTTCCGGACTTTATCAGGTTATCGAAACTGACAAGGCAGAATGTCAGCTGGAGGGTATTGTTATACTGCTCGACCTCATTGACAATCTCGTCGAAGCTTTTTCCGGCTTTTATCAGAGAGTTGATCCTGATAAGCAGAAGGATCATTTCACCGCTTGTACCTCTTGAGTCGAAGACGTGGATCTTCTTTTCAGGATGCTTTTCCAGGATCATGTCCTTTGCCACGATGGCGGAGTTGTAGGAACCGGAAAGCTGGCTGGAGATAGTGACTCCGAACGAGCAGTCGGCCTTTTCAAACTCCTTTGCCCAGTCGAACGGGGCAGGGCACGCAGTGGAGGAAGCGGACTTGTTTGCTTTCATAGCCTCAAGTTGCACCAGAGGATCCAGTGAAGCGTCATCGACGAACTCCTTGTCGCCGACATAGACCTTCAATGACGCGATCGAGAATCCGGCGTCCGGAGCCAGTCCGGGCAGTTCCGTGATGTCACATGATGAGTCAGCTACTATGTTCCATTTCATAGGGATCACCTCCAAATTATCTTTGGCTCATTCCTCCTCGGGATGGGCAAGTCGGTACGACAGGCTGAGTATGCTGTCCTTGATATGGACATTCTCGCAGATCAGCTTGTCGGTGTACAGACTGAAATCAAAATGACTGAAATTCCATATACCCTTCGCGCCGGTCCTGATGATGTTCTCTGCAAGGTCTTCGGCTGCTTCCTTAGGAGTGCACATGATGACGACATCGATCGGGTTCGCATCACAGAATTCGTTCAGAGTCCGGATATCCAATATCTCCAGATCTCTGAGGTGCTTGCCTATGAGGGCAGTGTCCTTGTCAAACAGCGCGAGCAGGTCGACGCCAAGGTTTTCGTAGTAAATGAAGTTGGTAAGCGCGACGCCGAGGTTACCTACACCGATAAGGACGGCACGAAGCTTTTCAGGGGTGAACAGAAGCTTACCCAGTTCCTCCTTCAGAAGAGACACTGAGTATCCGACACCCTGCTGGCCGAATCCGCCGAAGCAGTTGAAATCCTGTCTGACCTGGCTGGGCGTTGAACCCATAATATCAGCCAGCTGACTCGAAGAGACTTTTTTGACACCCTGTTCTTCGAGCTCACAGACGTATCTGTAGTACCTTGGTAAACGGTTTATGACAGGCAATGACACTTTATTACTTGCCACAGTAGTACCACCTTTCACTAATTTTCTTTTAACAAATTAATTATATATCACTGCTCAATCCTTTGTCAATTTGGCATTGACCTGCCGGATGACGCCTGTGCGGGAGTCATCGGCTGAAAGGGAAGAGACCAGTTCCAGCTTCTTTTTCCTGGGGAGCTGCTTGATGGCATATTCTCTTTTCATTGCATCGATCCTGTCACTGAAGGTCTCAAAATACACCAGCCTTACGGGCAGATGCCCTCTGGTGTACTTGGCGCCGTTTCCGGCACTGTGTGAAATGACTCTGTGCTCCAGGTCGTTGGTCCATCCCGTGTAGAGGCTTCCGTCTCCGCACGTGAGAATGTATATATAGTTCATTTCGCAACAACGGTCTTGGGATCGATCCCCATCTTTAGATTTTTGTGGCATTGTCTTCTGCAATGAAGTGTAGCATAAACCGTCGGCACAATCAAAGCCGGGATTATGCAAATCGTCGTTTATGTGGTAAAATAACGCAGTTACACTTTTATCGGAGGATGATATACAGATGAAATTCAGTGAGATGAGATATGAAAGGCCTGACTATGAAAAGGTGAAGGCGGAATACACACGGCTCCTTGACCGGCTTGAAAAAGCAGGCAGCCGGGAGGAATTCAGGGATATCTTTTTCAAAATCAATTCTCTCAAGGGACACATAGAGACCATGTCGACGCTCTGCTTCGTAAGGCACTCCATCGATACCCGTGATGCTTTCTATGATGCCGAACAGAAATACTGGGATGAATACCGGCCGATGTATGCCGTGTTCGACAACCGACTTTCCGCGATATGCGTCGGATGCCCGTTTAGGGAAGAGCTTTACGCCTTCATCCCTAAGACATATTTCCTGATGGCGGAATACTCGCTCAAGGTGTTCAGCGAGGAGCTGATCCCGCTCTTTCAGCAGGAAAACAGGCTGGTGACCGAATATTCAAACCTCAAGGCTTCCGCACAGATAGAGTTTGAGGGAAAGACATATAACCTGGCGAGCATAGCTCCTCTTGCCGAGGACACCGACAGGGCGACAAGAAAGGGCGCGATGGACGCGAAGCTGGCCTTCTATGCCGAGCACGAGGCAGATTTTGACAGGATATATGACAGTCTCGTAAAGATAAGGGACGAGGAGGCCAGGAAGCTGGGCTTCTCAGGATATACGCGGATGAGCTACTACAGAATGTTCAGGTTCGGATATGACCGCGACATGGTGTCAAAGTACAGGAGCATAATACTTGAAAAGATCACTCCTCTTGCCCGGAGGCTCGTTGAAGAGCAGGCAAGGAGGCTTGGCACCGAGACCGTAAGTTATTTTGACAGCGCAATGGAGTTCCCGGATGGGAATCCGAAGCCGCAGGGCACGATGGAACAGCTGGTCAGGAACGCCCGGAAAATGTACCATGAGATGAGCTGGCAGACAGGTGAGTTCATCGACATGATGGTCGAAAATGAGCTCTGGGATCTTGAGAGCAAGGACGGAAAGCAGATGGGAGGCTACTGCACCTCCATACCGGACTACGGCATGCCGTTTATCTTTGCAAACTCAAACGGGACCAGCGGCGATGTGGATACTCTCACTCACGAGGCAGGTCACGCATTCCAGTATTATACCTCTTCAAAGAGGATACCGGTCAGCGACTGCCAGTGGCCTACGATGGAATCTGCTGAGATAGCATCCATGAGCATGGAGTTCAATGCATGGCCTTGGATGGAAGGCTTCTTCGGCGACAAGGCTGACAGATACAGATATACCCACCTTGCCGGGGCTGTCAAGTTCCTTCCTTACGGAGTGCTGGTCGACCACTTCCAGCATGAGGTGTACGATCATCCAGACTGGACGCCTGCCAAGAGAAAGGAATGCTGGAGGGAGCTGGAGAAGATGTACCAGCCTTACAAGGATTACACCGGCGCACCGATACTTGAAAAAGGCTGCTGGTGGTATCAGCAGGGGCATATATTCGAGAATCCTTTTTATTATATTGACTACACCCTGGCTCAGGTATGCGCTCTGCAGTTCTGGGCAAGGAATCAGGCAAAGGATGAAAAGGCCTGGAGCGATTATATGACTCTCTGCAGCCTCGGCGGAACGAAGACGTTCATCGACCTTGTAAAGAGCTGCTCTTTGAAGGTCCCGTTCGAAGACGGATGCCTTGATTCAGTTACGGAAAGGATCGAGGAGTTCTTTGGCAGTGTGGATGACAGTGCCATCTGATTAAGACCAAAACTGTTGCTGTCTGAATATCTGACAGGCTCCCGGCCAAACCGGCATCGGAGCAGAGCTCAGAAAGCAACGACTGCATCAGAGTCCGGAACACAAGGATCATTCTTGGCAACCACGAGTTGAGAAGCTCGATGGTTGCCTTTTCTTTTATTACAGCTACAGCCGCAGGAGAAAGACAGAGTATAAATATGGAAATAACGGACAGGGAGGCAGGAATGACAGACACAGATGAAGTGATCAGATTCCTAAACGACAACTCAAGGCGTAAAAGGGAAGCCGTCGAGCAAGCGAGGAAAAGCAAAGCGCAAGCGGTAAGGGACAGGTTCGAAAGAGGACCTGAATATGCTCTTCTGAAGCATTTTAGGTATGTTTCCCCTGAAGAGATTCGACAGATGAAAGATAGTATAGAAGAGCAGATCGCCAGAATAAAAAGGGAAGAAGGGATAGCAGATGAAAGCGACATTGCAGAAGATGAGTTTGTGATCGACTGTGATGAGCTTATCCGGTCAGGTGACGTTTTCGCATATGAGGATAACAATATCAAGAATGAAGAATAAAGAAAAATGATAGGAGGTCAAGAAAGAACTGGCCTCCTTTTTTGGAAGTCGGATTTATAAGTCAACGGCATCTACAGATTATAATTATCAATATGGATGGTGTTTTGCAAAAACGGAGAGATATAAGGAGAGGTATAATGGCTTCGAAAAAACGAAAACAATTCTAGTGTTGATAGTGGAGTGTATAATTCTTTCAATAGTATTAATATTATTATTTGTGACCACTCGATATAAGAACGCTATTGTTATTCAGGTGTTCCAGTATGTCATTTTAGAATACATGGACAGTACGAATTAGAATTTGTATTATTACATGACTATTGCAAAAAGCTATATGGGGTTTGCAATAAAAACATAAAGTGAGATACTACTTATGATCAAGGCGGCTACATAGTTGAAAGCAATAATAGAATATCCAGTAGATATGAGTAGTTATTCATAGAAGTTAAATTGTTTTGAAAAGACGATTTATTGTATCAGTTTTATGAATTGTGATACAATAAATGATATAATAAATGATATAATAAATTTAGGGGTCGTAAAAATGAAGAAGCGTGAAACAGAAGTAATCGAGTTTAAAAAGAGTACCAGTGAACTAAAACAGGGTGTTATTTCCTTGTCTTCCATGCTCAATAAACATGGAACGGGAGAATTGTTTTTTGGAGTGCTTAATAATGGTGAAATAGTTGGCCAGCAAGTAGGAGAGAAAACCACACACGACATATCTGTAGAAATTAAGAATCATATAAAACCGACAGTGATTCCGACAATTGAGTTGTTGAATGACAAAGGCAGAGAATATATTAAGGTAACTGTAAAAGGCGATAATAAGCCATATTCTGCCTATGGAAGATATTACATAAGAAGTGATGATGAAGACTTTTTAATGGACAATGACAGCCTTTATGCTATCTTCAATGAGAGTAATCTTGATTATTCGGATTGGGAGAATACGATTACTGAGTATACTGTGGATGACGTGGATGAAGAAAGATTGATAGCTTATTATAATGAAGCAAATTCATGCGGGAGAATTAACTACATTTATAAAGATGCAGAAGACGCTTTAAGTAAACTGTCTTTACTTAAAAATGGAATGCTGAATAATGCCGGACATTATTTATTCTCGAAAAACAAACCATTAAAACTGAAACTTGCGGTATTCAATACAGAAGAAAGAATATCCTTTTCATATATTGATATGTTTGAGGGGAATGTATTTGATTGTATTGATGCTTCCATTCAATTCATTTCCAGATATATGAACTGGTCTGCAGAGATAGTGGGTACAAGAAGAATAGAGACTCCGGAAATACCATTGGAAGCAATCAGAGAGATTGTTGTAAACAGCTTTGCCCATATGAAGTATAAGGACTGCAAAGCGATCGTTAACTCGATTTATTTTACTCCTGGTAAGATAAAAATCACTAATGCCGGCGGCTTGCCTGCAAATACAACTCCAGAAGATTATGCTTCCGGTCGAAAAGCACCAGTACTAAGAAATCCTCTGATTGATATGGCTTTGTATAAAAATAATATGATTGATTCTTTTGCGACAGGCTTTGAAAGGACATTCAGTTTGTGCAAAGAAAACGGCATTAAATATGAGTACTCTGATGACGGAATTGAATTCTCCTTTACATTTATTCGATCAAATGATAGTAAAAATGATACAATAAATGATAGAATAAATGATACAAAAACAAACAGGAAAGACGATATCCTCTCTGTCATTAGAAAAGACAGATCATCTACAACAGAATCTATTGCCAGGCAATTAAACCTTTCTACGGCAACAATTGGAAGGGAACTTAAGAAAATGAAGGACTTAGGTCTAATTGCAAGAAGTGGACCAAAAAGAAAAGGATACTGGATTATTGTCGGTGATGTTAAGAATGGCAACAACTTCTGACAGGTAGAATATGCCAACTGTATTAGTGTTGTTAATCGATAGTGAATACTGCTATTCAACAACGCCACAAGGCAGTTATAAGCTCCGACCTCTATGGCTTTAGCCATAGGTCGGGCAGGTTGACATCAGGTGATGATTTTTTTGGTGACATTTTCACTTATGAGGGTAACAATATCAAGAATAAAGAAATACGATAGGGGGTCAAGAAAATATACGACCTCCTTTTTATTTTGGAGGTCAGAAAATGTATATCAATATCGATGACAGGCCCGAATTGTCAATATGATGTTGTCTCTTTCAAAAAATGAAAATATTGAAAGATTTGAAAGTGAGAGTTATAATACTTTCAAAAAGTGAAAAAAAATAAAGTTTTGAAAGCGAGAATAATATGAAGTATATTGAGCGAAAGGGATATCTGGATAGGTTGAGGGGATTGAAGAATACTCCGGATATTAAGATAATCACAGGGATCAGAAGATCAGGAAAATCCGAACTGATGCGTGCGTTTATTGATGATATAAAAAAGACAGATACGGATGCGAATATAATCTATGTCGACTATTATGATCTGAAGTATGATGACATAAAGGATTACAAACGGTTAAACGAGTATGTTGAAAAAGCATATATCCCAAACGGAACAAACTATTTGTTTGTTGATGAAGTACAGCTTTGCAATCAATTTGAAAAAGCGATTAACAGTCTCCATAACAGTAGAAAATACGATATTTATATAACTGGTTCGAATGCATTCCTGCTCAGTTCTGACTTAACGACTCTTTTCACCGGCAGATTTATAGAGATTCCTGTTTTTCCTTTTAGTTTTTGCGAGTTTGTTCAGTATTACAGCGAGGAGAAAAAAGGAATAACTGAACTGTTTGATGAATATGTTATTAAGGGCGGTCTGGCAGGTTCATATGAATACAAAGAGGAGATAGACAGAATTGCATACATTAAAGATGTTTATACGACGATCATAAATAGAGATCTGGTAGAAAAGTATAAACTGGGAGACGCAGCGCTGCTGAACCATCTTGCAGAATTCTTAATGGACAACATCTCAAATCTGTCTTCTCCCAATGACATCAGCAAGAAGTTGAACGGGAGCCGGATTTCGACTAATCATGTAACTGTAAGAAAGTATATGGATCACCTTTGCCGTGCTTTCATGTTCTATGCCATGAAAAGGTTTGACATTAGAGGTAAGCATTATCTGGAAACGTTAGAGAAGTACTATCTTGTAGATACAGGATTTAGATACGCACTGCTTGGAACAAGAAACATGGACTACGGGAGAGCATATGAGAATATAGTTGC
>CAZDOS010000060.1:0-9425 GCA_964507095.1 uncultured Oscillospiraceae bacterium
GCGCATCTCTCAGGAAACGGCGGACGAGATTTCCAAGGTGCACCCGCTGAAGTATTGGCGTAGTCAACATACTCGGCCTCACCCTTCATAGCAAGCACCTTTGTGATAGCTGCTGTCAGAGTGGTCTTACCGTGGTCAACGTGGCCAATAGTACCGATATTTACGTGTGGTTTAGTTCTTTCGAATTTAGCTTTTGCCATAGTAAAAAATTCCTCCTACTAATTGTTTAAGAAAATGCTGAAATAATTCTAACAATAAAGCACTAAAAAATCAAGCATATTAGCTTATTTAGGGCTCATGTCAGTCCTTTTTTGCTCTCCGGGACATGATGTTCTCGGCAATTGATTTTGGAACCTCTGAATAGTGGCTCGGCTCCATTACATAGTTTCCGCGTCCCTGTGTCTTGGAACGGAGATCCGTTGCGTAACCGAACATGTTCTGCAGAGGAACGAGAGCATTTACCTGCTGTGTTCCGTTCCTGAGCTCTGTACCCTGGATCATGCCGCGGCGGCTGTTGAAGTCGCCCATGACATCACCGAGATACTCATCAGGAATGATCGTGGCAACCTTCATGATAGGCTCAAGAAGTACAGGATTTGCCTTCTTCATGGCTTCCTTGAAGGCCATTGAACCGGCGATCTTGAATGCCATTTCTGAAGAGTCGACTTCATGATATGAACCATCGTAAAGAGTTACCTTGACGTCAACTACCGGATAGCCTGCGAGAACACCTGCCTGCATTGCACCCTGGATACCCTGGTTGACAGGCTCGATGTATTCCTTAGGAATAGCGCCGCCGACGATCGCATTGACAAACTCATAGCCCTTGCCGACTTCGTTCGGCTCAAGCCTGATCTTGACATGTCCGTACTGGCCCTTACCGCCTGACTGTCTGGCGTACTTGACGTCGACGTCGGAATTGCCCTTGACTGTCTCGCGGTATGCGACCTGAGGAGTACCTACATTGGCTTCGACCTTGAACTCACGGAGCAGACGGTCGACGATGATCTCAAGGTGCAGCTCGCCCATTCCGGCGATGATTGTCTGACCTGTCTCTTCATAGGTGTAGGTCTTGAATGTCGGGTCCTCTTCAGCAAGCTTTGAAAGTGCGATTCCCATCTTTTCCTGACCTGCCTTGGTCTTGGGCTCGATGGCTACTCGGATGACCGGCTCAGGGAATACCATGCTCTCAAGGATAACAGGATGCTTCTCATCGCAGAGCGTGTCTCCTGTGGTGGTGTTCTTCAGGCCGACGGCCGCTGCGATATCGCCTGCGTAGCAGACATCGATATCCTGACGGTGGTTGGCGTGCATCTGAAGGATACGTCCCATCCTCTCATTTGAATCCTTGACTGAGTTGTAAACCGTTGTACCGGCCTGGACAAGTCCTGAGTACACTCTGAAGAAGCAGAGCTTACCGACATAAGGGTCTGTTGCGATCTTGAAAGCAAGAGCTGCAAACGGAGCCTTGTCATCAGCTACTCTCTCTGTCTCCTCATCCGTATCAGGGTTGATGCCCTTGATTGCTTCGATATCTGTCGGGGCAGGCATATAGTCTACGACTGCATCCAGAAGTCTCTGAACGCCCTTGTTCCTGTATGCGGTTCCACAGAGTACCGGAACGAATGTATTGGCTATTGTAGCCTTTCTGATTGCTGCTTTGATCTCTTCCTCGGAGATCTCCTCTCCGTCGAGATACTTCATCATTATATCTTCATCAGTTTCTGAAAGAGCCTCGATCAGGTTGTCACGATACTCCTGAGCCTGGTCAGCATACTCCCGAGGGATCTCGCCCTCGATGAATCCCTTTGAAGGATCCGGACCGTATGTGATGGCGACCATCTTGATGAGATCGATCTCACCGACGTAAAGGTTCTCGCTGCCCATTGGGATCTGGAGCGGAACTGCATTACACTTCAGTCTGTCTCTCATCATCCGAACTGAATTGAAGAAATTGGCACCCATGATATCCATCTTGTTGATGAATGCCATTCTAGGGACCTTGTAGTCATTTGCCTGTCTCCATACAGTCTCTGTCTGAGGCTCAACACCGCCCTTTGCGTCAAGAACGCAAACAGCTCCGTCAAGAACTCTCAGTGAACGCTGTACTTCAACAGTAAAGTCAACGTGACCAGGGGTATCGATTATATTGATCCTGTGGCGATGCTCTTTGATCTCAGCAGGTGTCTTGTACTCTGAATGAGCCCAGTAACATGTGGTAGCCGCAGATGTGATGGTGATACCTCTCTCCTGCTCCTGAGCCATCCAGTCCATGGTGGCAGTACCTTCATGGGTCTCACCTATCTTATGGTTGATACCTGTATAGTAGAGGATACGTTCAGTTGTCGTAGTCTTACCGGCATCGATGTGAGCCATGATTCCGATATTTCTCGTCATCTCAAGTGAAACGTCTCTTGCCATATTTCCCTCCTTGTATTATTTTACCTCTCTCTAATCTATGCACATTCAGAATTAATATCTGTAGTGTGCGAAAGCCTTGTTTGCTTCGGCCATCCTATGCGTGTCATCACGCTTCTTGCATGCGCCGCCAGCACCGTTAGCTGCATCCATGATCTCTCCGGCAAGTCTCTCACGCATTGTCTTCTCGTGTCTTGCTCTGGAGTACTGGGTCAGCCAGCGAAGGCCAAGTGTCTGACGTCTGTCAGCACGAACTTCCATAGGGACCTGGTAAGTTGCACCGCCGACACGGCGTGCCTTAACCTCCAGCAATGGCATGATGTTTTCCATTGCCTTCTCAAATGTCTCCAATGGATCGTTGCCTGTCTTCTCAGCAACAATGTCGAATGCATCGTAAACGATCTTCTGGGCAACGCCCTTCTTACCATCGAGCATTATGCTGTTGACAAGTTTAGTAACCAACTTTGAGTTATATATTGGGTCTGCCAATACATCCCTCTTCGGAATATTACCTCTTCTTGGCACCGTTCTTCCCTCCTTCATTAAATATTATGATATCTTTGGTACTCAAAAGTGTAAAAAAACTCCTGTCTGCACAAAAAGGATAATTATATATTTGAAATATAAAGACCTAATATGCAAAAATTGTCATTTTACCGTGCTAAAAATTACTTTTTAGCGCCCTTTGGGCGTTTTGCGCCGTACTTAGAACGGCTCTGCATTCTGCCTGATACACCCTGTGTATCCAGCGTTCCACGGATTGTGTGGTAACGAACACCAGGCAGATCCTTTACACGGCCGCCACGCACGAGAACAACGCTGTGCTCCTGCAGATTATGGCCGATACCAGGAATGTAGCTGGTAACCTCAATGCCGTTTGACAGACGAACTCTGGCAACTTTTCTCAAAGCCGAGTTAGGCTTCTTAGGTGTCATCGTTCTGACAGCTGTGCAAACTCCGCGCTTCTGCGGTGCAGACTGATCTGTAGCGATCTTCTTATGGCTGTTGTAGCCCTTCTGCAGTGCAGGAGCCGTGGACTTCTTTGCGAGAACTTCCCTGCCCTTACGAACCAATTGGTTAAATGTTGGCATGTTTTGCATATCCTCCTTCTTTACTTATTTTCTTGGGTTTTGCGCTGCTTAAAAGCAACACTTAACAAGGCACAAAAAAGACTGCGCCGAAGAGTATTTTACTATTTCGGCACAGTCATGTCAATATAAAATTTTGCTTATAATGGTTATATTTTGCTTAGAATCCAGCCGTCAGATCATCGTCTTCCTTGATAGGGTTTCTGTTGTTGACAGTCTCACCTGCAGGGATGAGCTTACCGATGATAACGTTCTCCTTCAGGCCCTGCAGAGGGTCTTCCTTACCGTGGATGGCAGCGTCGGTAAGCACCTTCGTTGTCTCCTGGAAGGAGGCTGCTGACAGGAAGCTGTCTGTTGCCAGAGCGGCCTTCGTGATTCCGAGAACTATGTCGGTCGCCTTAGGAAGGACGAGTCCTTCTTCACCGTGCTCGATCCTCTCCTCGATGTCCTCATAGACCAGCTTGAAGTCCTTGTAGTCCATCGTGGTTCCGCCTATGAGCCTTGATGAGCCAGGATCCTCGACCTTGATCTTCTTCATCATCTGGTGAACGATGACTTCGATGTGCTTGTCGTTGATCTCAACGCCCTGTACTCTGTAGACCTTCTGAACCTCGGAGATGATGTAGTCCTCAACAGCCTTGCGACCCTTGATGACCAGGATGTCCGCAGGAGCGGCTGAACCCTCAGTGAGGTAAGCGCCCTTCTCGACCTCGGCACCGTCGTAGATGTAAGGCTGTCTGTGGGCATCGAAAGGTATCAGGTAGCTTCTCTCTATCGGAGCTCCGTTGTCGTCTACTCCCTCGATAACTGCATATGTACCCTTCTTAGTCTCGTCAATCCTTACCTTTCCGGCGATCTCTGTCATGATGGAGACCACCTTAGGTCTTCTTGCTTCGAAAAGCTCCTCAACACGAGGAAGACCCTGTGTGATATCTGATGCAGATGCGATACCGCCGGTATGGAAGGTTCTCATGGTCAGCTGTGTGCCGGGCTCGCCGATGGACTGGGCTGCGATCGTTCCGACAGCCTCTCCGATAGGTACCGGCTTCCAGTTGGCAAGTGAAGCGCCGTAGCACTTAGCGCAAACGCCGACTCTTGCCTTGCAGTTGAGAACGCTTCTGATCTCTACTTCAATGTCTCTCTCAGAGTACTTGCCTGTCTCCTCATCATAGGTGCCGTAGGTCTCGATGATCTTTCTGACATCGTCATTATCCATCATCTTGTCCTTGGATACTATGACTTCGCCTGTGGCAGGGTCGAGCAGGTCATTGAGCGGATAACGTCCAAGCAGACGCTCTCCCAGTGTCTCTATCACGCTGTTTCCGTCACGGATCTCCTTTACGACGATACCGTGCTTTGCATGACAGTCTTCCTCGCGGATGATGACGTCCTGGGAAACGTCAACGAGCCTTCTGGTCAGGTATCCTGAGTCAGCCGTTCTAAGAGCCGTATCGGCAAGTCCCTTACGGGCACCACGAGCCGATATGAAGTACTCCAGGATGTTAAGGCCTTCACGGTAGTTGGATCTGATCGGTATCTCGATCGTACGACCTGATGTCGAAGCGATCAGTCCACGCATTCCGGCCAGCTGCTTTATCTGGTTCATGGAACCACGGGCACCGGAGTCAGCCATCATCCAGATAGGGTTCTTGGAATCCAGGTTGTCCGAGAGGGCGTTCGATACGTCGTCAGTAGCCTTGTTCCATATATCTATGACGCTGCGGTATCTCTGATCCTCGCTGAGGAGACCTCTTTCGAACATCTTTCTGACCCTTGCGACCTCCCGGTCTGCCCGGGCTATGATCTCCTGCTTCTTAGGAGGAATGAGAGCGTCACATGCCGCAACGGTGATGGCACCCTTTGTTGAGTACTTGAAGCCCTGAGCCTTGATCTCGTCAAGGACCTTCGATGCAATCTCGGTTCCGTTGATCTCGATGCATCTCTTTACGATCTCGCCGAGCTGCTTCTTTCCGACCTGGAAATCTATCTCCAGCTTGAGCCGGTTCTCTTCCTTCGTCCTGTCCACATAACCGAGGTTCTGAGGGATAGGATTGTTGAATATGAGGCGTCCGACTGTAGTGTCGATGATCTGCGAGATAGGCTTGCCCTTGAATTCACCTGAGCGGCGGATCTTGACCTTTGCCTGAAGAGTTACGAAGCCTTCTGCATATGCCATGAGAGCTTCATTCTCGTCACGGAATATCATTCCTTCGCCCTTGTCGCCTTCGCTGACCATCGTCAGGTAGTAGGAACCGAGTACCATATCCTGTGTAGGAACGGTAACAGGTGAACCGTCCGAAAGCTTCAGCAGGTTGCCTGAAGCAAGCATGAGATGTCTCGCCTCGTACTGTGCTTCCTTTGAAAGAGGTACGTGAACAGCCATCTGGTCACCGTCGAAGTCGGCGTTATATGCCGTACATACGAGCGGGTGGAGCTTGAGAGCCCTTCCTTCTACCAGCACCGGCTCAAAAGCCTGAATACCGAGACGGTGAAGCGTAGGAGCACGGTTAAGAAGCACCGGATGTCCCTTGATAACTGTTTCAAGAGCATCCCAGACCTCTGAATTTGCCTTCTCAACGACCTTCTTTGCACTCTTTATGTTTGTAGCGAACTCCTTGTCAACGAGCTCTCTCATTACAAACGGCTTGAACAGCTCAAGTGCCATCTCCTTAGGAAGACCGCACTGGTGCATCTTAAGTTCAGGACCGACGACGATAACCGAACGGCCGGAGTAGTCAACACGCTTTCCGAGAAGGTTCTGACGGAAACGTCCCTGCTTTCCCTTGAGCATGTCCGACAGGCTCTTGAGAGCTCTGTTAGATGTGCCTCCGGTGATGGCGCGTCCGCGTCTTCCGTTGTCAATAAGGCTGTCAACCGCCTCCTGGAGCATGCGCTTCTCATTTCTGATGATGATGTCAGGAGCTGTTGATGATTCGAGCAGTTTCTTCAGACGGTTGTTTCTGTTGATCACGCGTCTGTAGAGGTCATTGAGGTCGCTCGTCGCGAACCTGCCGCCGTCCAGCTGCACCATAGGACGCAGATCCGGAGGAATGACAGGGAGCACATCCATGATCATCCATTCAGGACGCTGGCCTGACTGTCTGAATGCTTCGCAGACTTCAAGTCTCTTGTAGAGCTTTGCTCTCTTCTGACCCGTGGACTTTTCTGCCTCGGCGCTCAGCTGCCGTGAGAGCTCATCAAGGTCGATCTTTTCGAGTAGCTTCTTTATAGACTCGGCACCCATGCCTGCCTCGAAAGCACCTTCGCCGTAACGCTCGACGATCTCGTTGTATTCATCTTCGCTGAGAAGCTGTCTGTCCTCAAGGGCGGTGAAGCCCTTGTCTATCACGATATATGATGAGAAATAGATAACTTTTTCAAGGGCCTTAGGCGTAACGTCAAGGATCAGTCCGATCCTGGAAGGAACGCTCTTAAGGTACCAGATGTGGCATACAGGAGCGGCAAGCTCTATATGACCCATTCTTTCTCTTCTGACTTTTGCCCTTGTTGATTCAACGCCGCACTTAGGGCATATCTGGCCCTTGTGGCGGTTCTTGTTGAGTTTGCCGCAGGCACACTCCCAGTCCTTGGTAGGTCCGAATATCCTTTCGCAGAACAGGCCGTCTCTCTCTGGTTTAAGAGTACGGTAGTTGATGGTCTCAGGCTTTGTTACCTCGCCGTATGACCATGTCCTGATCTGTTCAGGGGAAGCTATGCCGATCTTTATAGTATCAAAAGTGTAATTAGCCATACTTTTGTAATAACTTCCTTTCTGTCCGTATGCTCCGGAGATGCCGGAGCGTATCACAAATACGATTGGTCGCTGGACCGCTTATTCATCCATGTCCGGATCGGATGAGCTGAATGAATAGCCTGTACTGTCGTCGTCAAGAGCGAAATCGTTTTCCGGATCGTCACTGATCATGAAGCCGCCCATATCCCGTTCGTCCTCATTGAACTCCGTGATGAGGTCGCCGGCGAAATCAGCTCTTGGCTCGTCATCATCGTAGCCCCGCTTGAGATCAAGCTCATTTCCTTCTCCGTCGATCACCTTGACGTCGAGAGCAAGTGACTGCATCTCCTTGATGAGGACTCTGAACGACTCAGGAATACCTGCCTGAGGGATGTCCTCGCCCTTGAAGATGGATTCATATGTCTTTACACGACCGACCATATCGTCAGATTTTACGGTCAGTATCTCCTGCAGCGTGTAGGCTGCGCCGTATGCTTCGAGAGCCCAAACTTCCATCTCACCAAAACGCTGACCGCCGAACTGAGCCTTTCCTCCGAGAGGCTGCTGTGTGACCAGTGAGTATGGTCCAATCGAACGTGCATGCATCTTGTCGTCGACCAGATGATGCAGCTTGAGGAAGTATGTATATCCGACTGTAACAGGGTTGTCAAAAGGCTCGCCTGTTCTGCCGTCATACAGCTGGGTCTTGCCTGTCTCAGGAAGGTTTGCTTCCCTGAGCAGTTCAAATATATCGCTTTCCTTTGCGCCGTCGAACACAGGTGTCATAACCTTGAAGCCGAGTGCCTTGGCTGCGTAGCCAAGATGGACTTCGAGGATCTGTCCGATGTTCATACGTGAAGGAACGCCGAGAGGGTTAAGCACCAGATCAAGAGGCGTGCCGTCGGCAAGGAACGGCATGTCTTCCTGAGGAAGGATCCTTGAAACAACACCCTTGTTTCCGTGACGTCCTGCCATCTTGTCGCCGACAGAGATCTTTCTCTTCTGGGCGATGTACACTCTTACGACTTCCAGAACGCCCGGTTTGATCTCATCTGAATTCTCAGGTGTGAATACCTTGACGTCAACGACTGTGCCGTACTCGCCGTGAGGGACCTTCAGGGATGTGTCTCTGACATCGCCGGCCTTCTCGCCGAAGATGGCTCTGAGGAGCTTCTCTTCCGGTGAAAGCTCAGTCTCGCCCTTAGGTGAGACCTTACCGACAAGGATATCTCCGCTTGTGACTTCTGCACCTATGCGGATGATTCCTCTCTCGTCGAGATCCTTGATGGCGTCTTCACCGACGCTTGGTACTTCTCTGGTGATCTCTTCCGGTCCGAGCTTGGTCTCTCTGGCCTCGATCTCGTATTCCTCTATATGTATGGATGTGAAGACATCTCCGGAAACGACTCTCTCATTTATGAGAACAGCGTCCTCGTAGTTGTAGCCTTCCCATGTCATATAGCCGACAAGAACGTTCTTGCCCAGCGAGATCTCGCCGTGGTCCGTTGAAGGACCGTCGGCAATGACCTGACCCTTCTTGATGAATTCGCCTTCGGAAACGATCGGCTTCTGGTTGATGCATGTGCCCTGGTTGGAGCGCATGAATTTGACTATGTCATATTCATCTCTGCTGGCTGCGCCTGTCTTTATGACGATCTTGTCAGCTGAGACCTTTTCTACAACACCGTCATTCTGAGCGATGACCACGACTCCGGAGTCGTAACCGGCCTTGTATTCCATGCCTGTAGCGACTATAGGGGCTTCTGTCCTCAGAAGAGGGACTGCCTGACGCTGCATGTTGGAGCCCATCAGGGCACGGTTGGCGTCATCGTTCTCAAGGAACGGTATCATGGATGTCGCGACCGATATAACCATCTTAGGGGAAACGTCCATGAACTGGACCTCATCCCTTGAAGCTTCAAGAATCTGATCGCGGTAACGTGCATTTACACGCTCGTGTACGAAGCGGTTGTTCTCATCCAGAGGCTCATTGGCCTGTGCGACGATGTATTTGTCCTCAACATCGGCCGTCATGTAGACGACATCCTTCGTGACTTCACCGGTCCGGCTGTCCACTCTCCTGTAAGGCGCTTCTACGAAACCGTACTCGTTTATCCTTGCGAAAGTGGCCAGATATGAGATAAGGCCGATGTTAGGTCCTTCAGGTGTCTCGATAGGGCACATCC
>CAZDOS010000061.1:0-2424 GCA_964507095.1 uncultured Oscillospiraceae bacterium
GAATCCAATCGCTTTTTTCTATCCGGGTGGTCTCACATCAATTGTATAACAACAAGTATATGGCATTTAATTAATGCAATTTTGTTGAAAATATCACATTTGTAATATATAATTTTCTAAATTCATCCATGGAGAAAAGGATATTGAACAAGACTCATAAGCTAACGTCCATGGCACTGCTGTTTGCTCTTGCCATGGTGTTCTCGATAATAGAATCCATCATCATGCCGATGTTCGCGCTCCCACCGGGAGTGAAACTCGGCCTGTCAAATATAGTCGTCATGTACTGCATGGTCTATCTCGGTTTCCCGAGTGCGATCGAACTCGCTCTTCTGAAGGGACTTTTTGCTTTCCTGACAAGAGGAGCCACCGCGGGACTTCTTGCCACCATGGGCGGCGTGCTCTCGGCGGTGGTGATGTTCGTCCTCAGGAAGATATTCGGAGAGAAGATCAACTATTACACATTGTCGGTCTTCGGAGCCCTGTCCCACAACCTCGGCCAGCTCATCGGAACCACCTTCATATTCTCGTCGGGATACGTAATGTACTATTTCCCGGTGCTGATGATCTCTGCGGTCATCATGGGCCTCGTGACCGGTGCGGTCCTGACGGTCGTCATACCTGCTCTTGAGAGGATAAGAAGGGGCTGAGTAGGGGATATCATGCCCAAATTCAAAAAAGATATTGAATAATCATGATAAATGATTTATAATTAGTTAGCAGTTGAGATGTTCGACTGCTAACAATTGTTTTAAAAGAAAGATAACATATAAGGAGATGGATCGTTATGAAGATTAAGCCTTTGTTTGACAGGGTCGTGCTGAAGGAGGCCGAGAAAGAGGTCACCACGAAATCCGGCATCATCCTTTCAGGAGCAGCCGCAGAGAAGCCTGATTTCTTCCAGGTCGTTGCTGTGGGCGAAGGTGCTTATGAGGACGGAAAGCTCGTTCCGATGAAGGTAAAGGCAGGAGACAAGGTGCTCGTTGCGAAGTATGCGGGCAACCAGGTCAAGATCGACGGAGAGGAGTTCTCCATCGTAAGCCAGAACGACATCCTGGCCATCGTAGAATAAGCTGAACAGAGAGAAGAGGTAGTTTAAAATGGCAAAGAAGATAATCTATGGCCAGCAGGCAAGAGAGAGCCTTCAGAAGGGCATCGACGCTCTGGCCGACACAGTAAAGATAACCCTTGGACCTAAGGGAAGGAACGTGGTCCTGGACAAGAAATTCGGAACGCCTGTCGTGACCAACGACGGCGTTACGATCGCCAAGGAGATAGAGGTCAAGGACCGGTTCGAGAACATGGGCGCCCAGATGCTCAGGGAAGTCGCAACAAAGACGAATGATGCAGCCGGCGACGGAACCACGACTGCAACGGTCATCGCCCAGAGTCTTGTAAAGGAAGGCATGAAGAATGTTGCTGCCGGCGCAAACCCTATGGATATCAAGCGCGGCATACTCAAGGCAAGCGATGTCGCCGTAAAGGCCATCATCGCAAACAGTCAGGAAGTCAACGGAAATGACGACATCATGAGAGTCGCTACCGTTTCCGCTCAGGATGAGTACATAGGAAAGCTCATCGCCGAGACGATGGACAAGGTCGGCAAGGAAGGCGTCATCACAATTGAGGAGTCAAAGACTGCCGAGACCTATTCAGAGGTCGTCGAAGGAATGCAGTTCGACCGCGGATACATCACTCCTTACATGGTGACCGATTCCGACAAGATGGAAGCAGTCATCGATGACGCTTACATCCTTATCACAGACAAGAAGATATCCAACATTCAGGAGATCATCGATCTTCTTGAAGACATCGTAAAGGCAGGCAAGAAGCTTGTCATCATCGCTGAGGACATCGAAGGAGACGCTCTTTCGACCCTTATCGTCAACAAGCTCCGCGGAACCTTCACGTGCGTTGCAGTAAAGGCTCCGGGCTTCGGCGACAGGAGAAAGGAAATGCTCCAGGATATCGCCATCCTTACAGACGGCACGGTGATCAGCGAGGAACTGGGCTATGAGCTCAAGGAAGCCACAGTCGAGATGCTCGGACGTGCCCGCCAGGTCAAGGTCACGAAGGAGACCACGACCATAGTCGACGGTGCAGGCGACAAGGAAGAGATCAAACAGAGAGTAGCCCAGATCAAGGCTCAGATGGAGACGGTAACTTCAGACTTTGACAGGGAAAAGCTTCAGGAAAGACTTGCAAAGCTCGCAGGCGGCGTTGCTGTCCTGAGAGTCGGCGCTGCAACCGAAGTCGAGATGAAGGACAAGAAGTTCAGAATCGAGGATGCTCTTTCAGCGACGAAGGCTGCAGTGGAGGAAGGCATCGTTGCAGGCGGCGGAATCGCCCTGCTCAATGCGATCCCTCGGGTCAAGAAGTTCAGTCGGACGCTTTCCGGAGATGAGATGACAGGAGCAATGATCC
>CAZDOS010000061.1:2446-8095 GCA_964507095.1 uncultured Oscillospiraceae bacterium
TGAGGAGCCTGTGCGTCAGATAGCTCATAACGCCGGACTTGAAGGCAGCGTGATCATTGACAAGATCATCACGCGCCGCAAGCCAAACTACGGCTTTGATGCACAGAAGGAAGTATACACTGACATGATCAAGGCAGGAATCGTCGACCCTACAAAGGTCACCCGTTCAGCACTTGAGAATGCTTCCAGCGTTGCTGCCATGGTCCTCACCACAGAAGCTCTTGTTGCGGAAGAGGAAGAGGAGAAGCCAGCGGCACCTAACATGGGCATGGGCGGAATGGATTACTGATCAGGTAAGTAAATATATAGGCGCTTTCCCTTCGGAAAGCGCCTTTTATATGCTTTAATATCCTCATTCATCCGAGGCAAATGCGTTCCGCCCCTTATTGAAGTTGACCACCAGATCTACCATTCTGCCGTAGGTCCTGATTCCTTCTTCCTGTCCGTTTGCCTTCAGGTAGGTGTCGTTGACCCTGTCATGCATCTCGCCGATCTCCTCGGGATACTTTGCCCAGAACCGGGAGTTGGCCGAGAGGTCATTGAGCACCTCCTGCGGGAGCCTCTCTCTCAGCCGGAGATACCGATCCCTGTCCACGGAAGCAAGCCGGTTGGTGCAGTATATCCACGCGGTCAGATTTCCGCTGTACCTGAAGGATGGGTCATCCGAATCGTGGCAGGCGAGCCAGGCTATGAAGTTGGCTTCGGATTCGTTCATGAAGCCGGACAGATGGGAAAGCTCATGGCAGATGGTGAAGGGGAGGTTATATCCCGTCATGTCCCCGTTATATATCGGCTCTATCGTGAAGGGAGAATAGACTCCCCGGACATGCTGCACTGACAGTACGGCAGGAACAAGGGGAGACTTCGGTACCGGATAGCTGACATCGAGTCTGGGATACAGCTTTGAAAGCCTCTTCATCTCTTTTACCGAGGAAGACTTCAGATCGTCCGTTGGTATCATAAGGCCGTTGGTGTCTCTCTTAACTGTGTTCCGGTCTCGGATGACTTCGTCTGTCAGGTACTCACAGGCGGCTTTGAGGTCGTCCACACTGTATGCTTCTCTCGAGAAACCGTAGGTCGATGAGAAGGTTGAGCATCTGTAATTGATGCCGCAGTTGATGACATAGATGAACGCCAGGATGCTGGTAAGCAGTATGAGATGCGTCAGCGTCGCTGTTATCCTTGTCAGCTTGTGTTCTCTCCCGGAAAAAACAGTCCTGAGAATGGAGAATATGCTTATCAGAAGTATAAGCAACAGGACGTACAGCCCGATCTCCGCGACAAGTATGTCGGTGCGGGCAAAAAGCCCGCCAATCTTTTCAACAAGGAAAGGATAGACAGATCGTGCATACCTGTCCGCAAAGGAAGTGATATGTATGGCACCGGCTTCCAGGGCTCCCGATATCGCCAGAAAGATCAGCGACAGAGCCAGCCTGGACCCGTTCCTGCTTTTGAGGCCTCTTATCTCTTTGTCCATGGCTTCATTGTATATTCTCATCATTGATTTTTCAATGCCGCCGGTCCAGTCCCTTTGACTGTGAAGGAAGATAGGATATATAATGTACAAAAACATAAACGAGGCAAACAATATGGAATTCTATGAAGTTATAGACAGAAGAAGGACCGTGAGGGAGTTTTCCGAAAAGGAAGTGCCGTATGCACTTGTGGAGAAGATCATAGAAGCAGGCTTCAAGGCACCGACGAACGACCACAGGAGAGACTGGGAGTTCATAGTGCTGCATACTCCGGAGGAGAAGGAGAAGGGACTCAGCTTTGTGCGGGAGAAGGCGGCGATACAGGCTGCCAGCGGAGTCATGGACGGAGAGGACGTCAAGAGCAGGATGTATGCCTATGCCGTTCCCAGACAGTACCGGATGCTGTATGATGCTCCGTATGTTATCCTTCCTTTCTTCAAGGCACGGCCAAAGCTGTTTGAGCCTGTCGGTGTCAATTCCTTCAACACCGTGGCATCCATCTGGTGCGTGAACGAGAACATGTTCCTTGCGGCTGCTGCCGAAGGACTGGGGACCTCCATGAGGATCCCGATAGGCGATGAAGCCGAGAAGGTCAGAGAGATACTTGGGATCCCGGAGGGCTATGTGCTTTCCTGTTATATTGGACTCGGATACCCTGCAGAGGACAGAAAGATCGTCAAGCAGTTCGACATACCCGTAGAGAGCAGGATACACAGAGGAAACTGGTGATACGGATGATAAAACAGCTGAAGCCCCAAAAGGGCTTCAGCTGTTCTTTTGTCTGTCAGACTTTTACTATCGCTTCGATCTCGATAAGCATGTCTACAGGAAGACGGCTTACTTCGATGCAGCTCCTTGTCGGCTGGCAAGGGAGATACTTGTGGAAGAGCTCGTTGAATTCCTTGTACTGAGACATGTCCTTGATGAAGCAGGTGGTCTTGACGATCTTGTCAGGGTCTCCGCCTGCGTTCTTTATGGTCCTGATCAGGTTCTTGAGCACCTGCTCAGCCTGGCCTAGGAAATCATCTGCAATCTTGCCCGTTTCAGGGTCATATCCGCCTGTTCCAGAAACGAATATATAGTTTTCATCCTTTATGGCCGATGCGAAAGGTGAATTCTCCTTTACCGGACCGCCGTTTGAACCGAATTTCTCCATTTGCTAAACCTCCTGATGTTTCTTATCTATGATTATATACCTTCATCCGCAGGCTTTACAATCTGTGTGGCCGTCTTTCTCATGCGTTGGAGAAAGACTCACTCAATAGTTCCACAAGCATCTCGGAGACAGGGGAAAAGACGGGCTGCTTTCTCCAAACCAGATACAGTGGCGTGGTCAGTTCGGGAGAGAGCGGCCTGAAGCACAGTCCGCTGTTCTCGGAAACGTCCACCAGCCTGTCGAACGAAAGAAGATATCCCAGGCCTTCCTTTGCGAAGATCGACCCGTTATATGCCAGCCTGAAGGAACCGTCCTGTCTCAGAAGAGGGAACTTCTTCTGTGCCCATCGTGGAATGTCGTTCGCCCAGCTCTGGTCCGAACAGAACAGGCTCCTGCCGATGAGGTCATCGACTTCAATCTTTTCCTTCTCCGACAGGGGATCGTCGCTTCTCATGATAACTCCCCATACATCCTCTTTGGGGAATTTCAGGCAGGAATACTTCGCAGTGTCCGGCTTCTCTGCCAACACGGCAAAGTCTATGAGACCCTTGTCCAGCCTTTCGACGACCTGTTCCGTATCACCTGAGGTGATGTGGTACCTGAGCTCGGGATAGATGTCCTTCAGTCTCCTTATCTCGGCTGCGAGGTAGGATATCTGGTATGACTCCGCAAGGCCGAGGTAAATATCCTTTGAATACGAATCATCCAGAGTCGCGAATTCGCTGATTATCTTGTCTGAGAGCTCCACAAGGTCAGCAGCCCTGTCTCTGAGTAAGATACCTTCCTCCGTCAGCTGCATCGAGAAGGAGCGGCGGACGAACAGTTTCTTTCCGATCTCTTCTTCGAGGCTTTTTAGCCGCTTTGACAGTGTCGGCTGCGTCACATGCAGCAGATTCGCTGCCCTCGTCATGTTCTCCTCTCTGGCAACAGCCAGGAAATATCTTAGGTTCCTGATTTCCATATATATCTCCGTGTTATGAATAATAGTTATATCACGATATGAATTATAACAATTAGCGATAATCATTTCAACATGCTATCATGGAAGCATAAAAGGAAAGGATACGGCCGAATGGACATTGACGAGAGAGTCACAGCACTGGAAAAGGCAGGATGCGATGAAGATACGGTGAAAAGATTCAAAGCTCTCTGCACCTGCGGAAAGACCACGGAAAGCGTCGTGATACTCAGGTCTTTCAGGGTTGGACTTCTGGAACAACTGCACGATATTCAGAGAAGACCTGACCGGACCGACTGGCTGATCCGAGATACAGAAAAAACGATTAAAAGGAGACAGGAAAAATGATAAAGAAGGAAGAACTCAGGCTTTCAACCGAATGGGACAAGACATTTGCTCTCAGCGAAAATGTAGAACACAGCAAGGTGACATTCACCAACAGATACGGGATCACCCTCGCGGCCGACATGTACGTGCCGAAGGATGCCGAGGGACTTCTGCCTGCACTGGCAGTCAGCGGACCGTTCGGAGCAGTAAAGGAGCAGTCATCAGGCCTCTATGCCCACACCATGGCCGAAAGAGGATTTCTGACCATCGCATTCGACCCTTCATTCACGGGCGAGAGCGGAGGATACCCGAGGTACATGGCTTCTCCTGACATCAATACGGAAGACTTCATGGCAGCAGTGGATTTCCTTTCGCTCAATGAAAGGGTGGATCCTGACAGGATCGGCAAAATCGGCATCTGCGGCTGGGGAGGAATGGCTATGAACACCGCCATCCTCGACACAAGGATAAAGGCGACGGTCGTTTCCACCATGTATGACATGACAAGGATCAACGCCAAGGGCTACTTTGATTCCGAGGACAGCGAAGAGAGCAGGTACCGGAGCAGGGCTTCAATGTGCGCCCAGAGGCTTACAGACCTTAAGAACGGCGAATATGCCCGCGCAGGCGGTGTGATTGACCCTCTTCCTGAGGATGCCCCGTTCTTCGTGAAGGATTATCATGACTACTACAAGACCGGAAGAGGATACCATGCAAGATCCCTCAATTCCAATGAGGGTTGGAACGTGATCGGCTGCGAGTCATTCATGAACCAGCCTATCCTCACATACTCGAATGAGATCCGCAGCGCAGTTCTCATCGTTCACGGTGACAAGGCGCACTCACTGTACTTCGGCAAGGACGCATACGCCAACATGGTGAAAGACAGCAAGTACGCGGATAACAAGGAGCTTCTGATCATCCCTGGCGCAACGCACACCGATCTTTATGACGGCGGAGACAAAGGATACATTCCGTTCGACAGGCTCGAAAGCTTTTTCAACACATACCTCAGGTAATGAGGGACCGGTCATCGACATGACCTGCTTCTCAAAGAAGAAAAGTGCACGGACACGGAGGAAATACAGATGAACATTTTGATCTTGAACGGAAGTCCCAGAAAGCGGGGCAATACTGCAGCGATGATCGCTGCATTCACCAGAGGCGCACTCAGTGCCGGTCATACGGTGGAAAGGGCGGATGTCTGTTCCATGAACATTCACGGATGCCATGCATGCGAATACTGCCACAGGCAGGAGGAGAGAAAGTGCGTCCAGAAGGATGACATGGACAGGATATATGATCTCCTGGAAAGGTCTCAGATGCTGGTGCTTGCGTCTCCGATCTATTACCACAACATATCCGGACAGCTCAAATGCGCCATAGACAGATTCTATGTGACCTCCGACCAGAAGAAGATAGGGAACGTTTCAAAGGTACGGATGCTCCTTTCTTCGGGTGACAAGGACATGTATGACGGAGCCATATTCTCATACAGGGGAGACTTTCTGGACTACCTGAGCCTTGAGGACATGGGAGTCGTAACGGCGTTCGGAGAGGTCGAAAAGCAGCCTGAGCTGCTGGAGAAGATTGAGAAGCTCGGCAGATCCCTGAAATGAACGGGTCTCCGGCCCCGCATCGGCCAAGGCAGGCAAAACAAATACATTTAGTTTAAATAAGAGCACGGCATCTGCCGTGCTCTTTTTTTGTACGGAAGAACTGTTCCGGGCCTA
>CAZDOS010000062.1:0-7599 GCA_964507095.1 uncultured Oscillospiraceae bacterium
ATGTTCCGGAACCTTCGGTCGCCTACGGCTCCCTCGTTTCCGGAACATTTTCTTTAGATAATTCAGTTGTCTACTTGACAGGGGTCACACCATTTCTGCCGTCTTTTTGTTATGTGATTATGTGATATAATGAAGTTGTCAGAAGTCAGATATACAGTATAAATATATCAAGCGATAAAAGGGGGGTGTTAGAGATGTTCGACAGGCTTGAAGGCGAAAGGATAGTCTTAAGAAAAGCTCAGGAAAAAGATCTTAAGCCCATTTGGAAAAATGTCTGGAGCGACGGGACCATAGCCTCAAACATGCTCTGGCAGGTGACAACGGACCTTGAAGCAGCGAAGGAAAGACTTGAAAGAACGATCAGCTATCAGAGCAATAATCCCGCATACTTTGTCGTCCTGAAAGATACGGATGAACCTATCGGCTTCGGAGGAGTACGTCCAGAGGGGGAAGGCGTTTATTCTGAATCAGGTCTATGCATAGCACCGAAATGGCAGCACATGGGCTACGGAAGAGAGATGATGCTCCTTTTGATGGATCTCGTATTCGAAAAGCTTAATGCTGACAGATTCATTTACAGCTGCTTTTCCACGAATGCTGCTTCGCGGGGACTGTGTACTTCACTTGGATTCACTTATCTATCCAGCAGTCCGGAAATAAGAGAACATGACGGATTTATATATATAAATGATTCATACTTCCTGGACCGCGATGAATACAGGCAAAAATGGGGAGGGAAATAGGAAATGGTATTTCTGGACAGTTTTAATCTGCCCACTGAAGCGGCTGAGTTTGAAATGCTAAAGTACAGACGTAAATTCAGTAATTCAATATATCCTGTCGGCATCTTCTCCCAAAAAGGATTGACAGACATGACCTTTGAGCCTGTTACGATGATCTACGGAGGAAACGGATCCGGGAAGACGACTCTTCTGAATATAATTGCAAACCACCTTGAATCTTCCAGAAAAAGCATTGTCAAGTTCGGAGAACTGTTCGACACGTATGTCAACAACTGCACTGCCAGGATGCAGAATATGGATGAATGCAAGGCGATAAAGCTTATAACGAGTGACGACGTGTTCAATTACCTTCTTGACATAAAGGCCATCAATACGGGAGTCGTAAGGGAGCAGGAGAGCCTTGTCAGCGAATACAACACATATAAGTATGAGAAGACCTCTTCTGATTTTTCATCTGCGATCGAGCAGATCGACAAGATGAAGGAAATGATAGCAGCAAGAAAACAGACGGCTTCCAATTTCGTCAGGACAAGACTTAAGAACCGGGAACTTATTCAGGAATCAAACGGAGAGACAGCCCTGCAGTTCTGGCAGAATGAGATCGACGAGAATTCTCTTTACCTCATAGATGAACCCGAAAACAGCCTTTCGGCTGTCAGTCAGATCAAACTCAAGCAGTTCATTGAGGAATCAGCCAAGCATTTCAGGTGCCAGTTTGTCATAGCGACGCACTCTCCGATCCTGCTCAGCATAGAAGATTCCATCGTGTATGATCTTGACCGGGAACCTGCACGAATAAGAAAATGGACCGAACTGGAGAATGTAAGACGGTATTACGATTTCTTCTATGAGCATTCAGTCGAATTTGAGATTGAAGACAACAATTAAGCATTCAGGAGAAGGATATAATGAGCATAAGTATAAAAACTGTAAAAAACGAAAGCTTTGAGATGGATTATTTCCGTTTCGGAAAAGAGGGAGCAAGACCCGTTGTGATCCTTCCGGGACTCAGCATAAAGAGCGTCATGCCCCGGGCAGACGCTGTCGCAATGCAGTACAGCCTTCTGGCAAATCGGTATGACGTTTACCTTCTGGACAGAAGAAAGGTAGTTCCGGACAGTTATACTGTCGGGGAAATGGCTGAGGACACTGTTCAGGCGATCAGAATGATAGGTCTTGAAGACATAGATATAGTCGGCATATCCCAGGGAGGCATGATAGCTCAGATGATCGCTATCAGATATCCAGACCTTATCCATGCCATGATCCTCGGTTCGTCTGCTTCAAGACTGCCTGAAAAAGAGGATTCAATTGGCAAATGGAAGGACTTTGCAAAAGAGGGCAATGCTACCGAACTTGTAAGATCTTTCGCCGAAGACATCTATTCTCCTCGGTTTTATGAAAAATACAAGGACCGGATAGAAGCATCATATAAAGATATATCCGAGGATGAACTCAGAAAGTTCATGATACTGTCAGAAGGAACGAATGGATTTGATGTTTACGAGGATATCTCAACGATAAAATGTCCCACACTCGTGATCGGTGCAGCCGAAGACATGGTCACCGGTGTTCAGGCGGCGATAGATACAGCCGATAGGATAGGCTGTGAGCTGTATATCTATGAAGGCTACGGACATGCGGTATATGATGAAGCTCCGGATTATGTTCAAAGGCTTAAAGATTTCTTTGACAGGTACTGAAATCGCCTGAATTTCGCCATTTTAACCTGACAAGCCTTATGACTTTACATATCACAAAAGCCTTGTTTTCAAGGCTTTTTATGATTTGTGCCGATATGGTCTTTTATATCACTGCATACGCTTATATCGGTGAGCTGAACGATTCTTTCTGGCTTGTTCGAAGGGTTGTTCCATGGATATTCTTGGTAAAACTCTCTCGAATAAAGGCAATTTCTCTTTTGCATATATAAATGATATAATAGATTTATCAAAAATCGTCTTTATCAAAAATGAGGCAACGTAATGAGCTCGGTTGTATACAAGATCGCAGATAGACATGATATGGAGAGGAGATGGGATTATCTCGTCAACATTCATCCCGGCAATTCCATGTGGACAACATTTCGTGACAATGCGCTCAAACAATTTGATGAGGGGAATATAGTCACGTATATGTGCATTCTGGACGGGGAACCAATATCTGAACTCTCAGCATATATGAACGAGTGTCCATTTGAGGGCGACATAAGCGATCCGTCAGGACTCATGAGTGATTCCTGCATCTATCTTGCCGCATTCAGGACCAACAGGGAATATCAGGGAATGGGTTATTTCTCCAGGCTGTTTTCCTTTGCCTGTGATGACCTCAGAAACAAAGGCTACAGCGAACTGAGCCTGGGGGTTGGACCGGACAATATAAAAGCCATGGAGATATACTTTCATTTCGGCTTTACTGAATACATAAAGACGCTCATAGAGTATTATCAGTCATCCGATGGCTCGGGAGAGCCGGAAGAAGATGTGATCATATTCTATAAAAAGCATATCTGAAAACTAAGAGAGGGTAACTATGGAACGTTTCTACTATGAAAGACCGTCTATTGCCAGAAAAGACCGGATAATAGATTTTCTTGACGAATTCGTGTCTCACGGTTCTGAGATCAACGGTTCCGGTTCTCTGGACAGGATATATGAGGGTTACACATTCGAAGAGGCACTGGAAAACTGCCTCAACATGGAAGATCCGGAATATGCACGCGGAAGGAACTGGTGCCCGGGAAAGACCTTGCTCCTTATTAGAGAGAACGACGACAGGATAGTCGGAACAGTGAATGTCAGGTGGGACATGCCTGCAGATAAGCAACGGTTCCGGGGAAACATAGGTTATGGGATAAGGCCTACCGAGAGGATGAAGGGCTATGCAAAACTGAACCTGTACATGGCTCTTAAAGAGGCGTACAAGCTCGGTATGGAACGAGTAATGATAGGATGCAGTGCGGATAACAGCGCATCAGAGAGGACCATACAGGCTCTTGGCGGCATCCTTGACAGAAAGGAGATCGATCCCGAGGACAATACTCTGTCCTGCTATTACTGGATCGATGTCTTGGAATCGATCAATGAGAACAGGGAACGCTATGAAGGATACATTTACGAAAGATAAGGAAATAACGGAAGAAAGCAAGGCCAGCATTAACTGGTTCCCGGGGCATATGACCAGAACTCTCCGTGTAATGGAGAAGGAGATAAAGAACGTAGATGCACTTGTCGTGCTTCTTGATGCAAGGATACCGTATTCAAGCACCAATCCCGAGATCGAGAAGATAGCGCGGAACAAGCCGAAAGTATATGTTCTGAACAAACGGGATCTGGCAGATGAGGAAATCACTGCACAGTGGGTCAAATACTATAAGGACCATGCCAACGGAGCCGTTGCAGTTAACGCCAAAAGGGGACAGAACATAAAGGCTGTCCTCAATTCCATAAACAATGAACTGGACGAGCTCCTGAAGAGAAGAGAGAGCAGGGGAATAGAAAACCTGAAGAACAGGGCAATGATTGTCGGCATTCCAAATGTCGGAAAATCAACGCTCATCAATGCGCTTGCAGGAAAGAGCCGTACAAAAGCTGCTGACAAGCCTGGCGTGACACGCGGAAAGCAGTGGATATCGCTGGACAGCATAGATCTGCTTGATATGCCGGGAGTGCTTTGGCCAAAGTTTGAAAACAATGTAGTCGCGTCCAATCTTGCTTTCATTGGTTCCATAAGAGATGAGATACTTGATGTGGAGACCCTTGCAATGTCTCTGCTGTCCGAATTGAAGGTCATTTATCCCAAGATGCTTATGGAAAGATATAAGCTGACTGAAGAGGAACTTGCTCTTGATGACTATGACCTTCTGTGTCTCATAGCCAGGAAGAGAGGCATGCTCATGAGCGGCGGCGTGGAAAACACCGAGAGATGCCGGAACATGCTGCTGGATGAATTCAGATCCTCCAAAATGGGAAGGATATCACTGGAAAGGCCGCCTGAAGATGAGTGAACTGTATGATTACGACAGCAGCATAAGGAAGGAATATCCTGTCGTATGCGGAGTAGACGAAGCCGGCCGAGGACCCCTGTGCGGTCCCGTATGCTGTGCAGCAGTAGTACTTAAGCCGGATTTTGTATGCGATGACATCAATGACAGCAAGAAGCTGACCGAGAAGAAACGTGAGAAGCTGTATGATCTGATTATCGAGAATGCTATCGCATATTCCATTCAGTTCGTATCGCCTGAACAGATAGATGAAATGAACATTCTGGGAGCCACGATGTTCGGCATGACGAATGCCGTAAACAGCCTTTCCGTTGAACCCGATATAGTCCTTATAGACGGCAACAGGGTCCCTGATTCGCTTCAGGGCAAGGGAAGATACGTTATCAAGGGAGATGCCACCAGCATGTCGATCGCTGCCGCATCAATCCTTGCCAAGGTCAGCCGTGACAGATACATGATGGAACTTGATAAGAAGTATCCCGAATACCAGCTTGCAAAACACAAGGGATATCCGACAAAGCTTCACTATGAAAAACTGTATGAATTCGGAGTCAGGAACTTCTACAGAAAGAGTTTTCTGAAGAACAGAGAAGGGCTCGTCTGGATCGATGACTAATGCTTACTGAGGAGAGTGCTTGATGAAAAGGCTGTTATTCTTGCTTATATGTTTCATTATTGCTGTGTCTCTTATCGGATGTGATAAATCATCCGGTGAAGGAAAGGAAGAAGTTATGGACAGTTTTCGTGTCACCTTTATAAATGATGTTGAAGAGACAGACGTATGGGTATTACCTCAGACTCCTGAGATCCTCAAGACCTCGATCTGGGGGAAGGCCACTCTTTCAAAGCTTGGCGTTGGAGAGAGCGCTGAAGTTGAGCTTGTTCCGATCGATGAGAATAGTCTGTTCATATTCAGGGCAATCGATACTGATGATGCCCTTTACCGGCAGAATGACATTATGCTGAAGTCAGGATATACATTGAAATTCTACTCGAAGGAAGATGAAGAGTTCGATGGCATGCTCATTTTCCTGCTGGACGTTTTAGATGAAAAGGGTAACGTGCTCAGCTCAGAAGAAGTGTTTGAAGGTGTGCTTTGATCTAAAGAACAAACTGAATAAAACGACAGACCCGGACTGTTTACGGTCCGGGTCTTTTTTTTCTATAGGTCAGCAGCCTTTTCTGCCTTTTTTGTGATCCTCGATAGAGCATGCGTCAGGAGAGCCGAACTCTATAAGGCCGACATCCGCAGGCTCTATGGTAACGGTTCCGTCTTCAAGCACGAAGGCAGGAATGCCTACGTCCCCGATGGCTTTCATTTCATCGAAGACAGGATCGGTGTCGCGCAGTCTCATGAAAGCGCTCATGTTCCTGATGTTCTCACCGATGTTGATATACTCGAATTCATCCTCGCGTCCTATGACCTGCTCATGGATGAAATCACAGTAAGGGCAGGTGGGCATTCCGTAGATCTTGATCATTTCTGTTTCCTCCTAAATCAAATATCTATTACAAATGTTACTGTAATTCCTTGAATTCGTAGAGAAGAAATTCCTCAGGGATGTATTTTCTAACCAGATTTTCCATATAACTCATTGAGAACTTCCCGTCGTATGCCCTGACGCCGTGTTTAGAGGCCATATCAGCGCTGTAGTCCTTCAGAAGATAATTCCTGACATTGGACCATTCATAATCGTAATGGGTCACTGTGGGCACAAAATAAGGGTCTGTGATGGTTATCTCGTAATTGCCTTCCTCGTCATATATCTTGTTTATATCGAACTGGAAAAGGCCTGCAAGCATGTTATTTGCACGTGACTGAGCCGAGATGAAGTTGCCCAGCGAATAGCATATGAGCGTCCTGTTGTCGTTGACTTCGTTGGTATGCCATTCAACTGTCTGTATGACATGCGGATGCGTTCCGATTATGACATCGACTCCGAGCTCGCAGAGCTTGTCAGCAACCTTCTTCTGATAATCATTCGTCTCATTCGTATCCTCATAGCCCCAGTGGCAGGAGACGATGAGTATATCCGAGTTTTCCTTTGCCTTCGCGACCTGTCTTTCTATGATGTCGAAATCGTCGCAGTGAATTATATGAGGATTGTTGGCTTCATCTATTGAAAGGCCGTTGGTTCCGTAAGTGTATGCAAGGAAAGCCATTTTGATGTTGTTGACAGTCAGATACTTTATATCAACATCGTCATCACCGGTATAGAAACCGACATTTACCACATCCTTGCTGTTCCAGTATTCCAGGGAGGCGTTAACGCCCTTTGCATACCTGTCATATGAATGATTGTTGCTGGTTCCGATGACATTGAAGCCCATGCTGATCACCTTGTCGCCGAGAGCGGTAGGCGAGGAGAACTGGGGATAAGTCGAAGGCTCGAAAGCACCGTTTACAAGTGTTTCCTGGTTGATGAACTTTACGTCGAAATCATCGAAATAGCTCTCGGTGTTTTCATACGGATAATCAAAGTCGTATCCGTTGTATCCGGCTCTTCTTGCAGCCTGCATGTAGATGACGCCGTGGATGAGGTTGTCTCCGGCGGCTATGAACCTTACTTTATCAGGTTCCTGAATGACAGGAACAGGATCCTCGAGCTCTTCAGAAGACCGAGGCGCAGGTACGCATCCGGTGATGAAAAGGGCAGATGCGATCAGCGCAAGAAGCATGGTTTTAAGATGGTATAACTTCATTTTGAACACTTATTCTCCTGTGTGAAATGCCATATAAAGCAAGTTCATTCTACACTTTTTGCAAAGCCTTTTCAATGGAGAGGGGTAGAGGTGTGTGTATATTAGTCAATGATGTGAGACCAAAAACGAACGAAATAAAAAAGTTATTTG
>CAZDOS010000063.1:0-7326 GCA_964507095.1 uncultured Oscillospiraceae bacterium
CATATGCCGCAGGCTGTTTTCATGTATACAAATAAAGAGGAAGGATCGTCCTTCCCCCATATTCACCCCGGCAGTTTCACTGCCTTATCTCAACTACGAGCTTGATCGCCGTTTTCTCTTCCCCGTCAACCATAACGGTGGTAAAAGATGGAGCGCATACAATGTCCGTTCCGTCGCCTGCAAGGTAGCCTCTTGCGACCCGTATGCTCTTCATAGCCTGATTCACGGCACCCCGTCCGATGCCCTGCACTTCAACTACTCCCTTTTCTCTAATTATGCCAGCGATGGCACCCGCCACTGAAACCGGATTGGATTTCGATGAAACCTTTAGTGTATCCATAATGTTACTCCTATTCATTGCTACTTACTGCAATCTGAATGTGAAATGATTATGTTACAGTGTAAAGTATGTTATTATTCAGTTCCTGATTCCGGTAATTAAAATGATGATTCAAAAAAACGAACGGATTTTCGAAATCTTTAAAGCACTGCCCTTTCCATCGGTCTCTATGAAGACTCCGCAGATATATCCGCTTCCTTCCCGCACCCTGAAATGCGCGGGTCTCAGCAGTTTCTGCTTCTCGACTGCCCGGCTTATCTCGACTCCCAGCACGGAATCCTCCGCTGCCACACAGCCGGCATCCGTGATATATGCCGTTCCCTTAGGCAATATCGTTTCGTCGTTTGTCTGGACATGTGTATGCGTTCCGATCACCCGGCTGACCCTTCCGTCAGCATAGTATGCGAAAGCCTTCTTCTCCGCAGTGGATTCCCGGTGAAAATCCACGAGGATGGTCTTGCAGTCGACACTCTTCAATATGGAATCCAGCCGCAGGAACGGATTGGCGTGGCTGTCCATAAAGGCAGTACCGATTAGGTTAATGACGCAGATGCTCTCTTTTCCGAGATCCAGAGTGCATACTCCGCACTCCGGGTCTGCTCCGAGAAAGTTCGCCGGACAAAGAAGAAACTCGTTCTCACTGTAAAGGTCGATACTCGCTCTTCTCAGCGAATGATTCCCTCCGGTGATGATATCAGCCCCGCTTCCGAAGATCTCTTTGGAATCTTCTCTGTTCATGCCTGTCCCGGACGAGTTGGAGTTCTCCCCGTTGACAATACAGACATCCGCATCATACTGTCTCTTGATGAGCGGCAGTCCGCGGCGAAGGATATCCCTGCCGTTGTCGCCTACCACATCACCAATAAAGATGATTCTCAACTAATTTAAATACCTCGCAATAAAAGCTTATATATTTTAGTTAATTATATGTTATCAAACCGATATTTGCAATCGATTTAACGAAAATTTGACATCTGCAAAGACCGCAAAGCCCTTGTTTTGCTGAGTTTTTATCGAAGAGCCCTTTTATATCATTACAAAACAGACCTTCGGACGAAAAGGCATATACAAAACAGGCTGGAAATATGGTAAAATGAAGAAAAATAAGCCCCGAGGGCAACAAAGGCCGCAAGGCCGGAAAGGTGGAATAATAAATGGCAGAATTCAATGGCACGCCTCACAACACCGCCAAGGTGGGTGACATAGCCAAAACCGTACTCATGCCGGGCGATCCGCTCAGAGCGAAGTTCATCGCAGAGAACCTCTTGGACGATCCGGTGGAATTCAACCATGTCAGGGGAATGCTGGGATATACCGGCACTTACAAGGGAGTACCCGTATCCGTCATGGGTTCCGGAATGGGAATGCCTTCAATAGGCATCTACTCCTATGAGCTCTACAACTTCTACGGAGTGGAGAACATTATAAGGATAGGCTCAGCCGGAGCCATGGTGACAGATCTCAAGCTGTTCGATGTGGTCCTCGTGGATGCAGCCTACTCACAGTCGACCTTCGCAAGAGAGGCCTGGGGCTTCAAGGAAGACCTGATGTATCCTTCACCTGAACTCAACAAGGTGATCGAGGATACCGCGGCAGAGCTCGGCAAGACCGTCAAGAAGGGAATCATCCTCTCCAGCGACAACTTCTACTCGGATTACTCTATCGAACGCGCTCCGGCCCCTTACAAGACCCTGTGCGCCGAAATGGAAAGCTTCGGGCTGTTTGCAAACGCTCGTCAGCTCGGCAAGAGAGCAGCCTGCCTGCTGACCATTTCCGACAGTATCGTTACACATGAGGAAACAACAGCAGAACAGCGCCAGACGGCCTTCATCGAAATGATGGAGATCGCTCTGAACACAGCCATCAAGCTTTGAGAGCAAACGGAGGACAAGTCAATGGCAGAATTCAACGGCACACCCCACAACAGCGCAAAGCTGGGTGAAATAGCAAAGACAGTACTTATGCCGGGCGATCCGCTGAGGGCAAAGTACATAGCAGAGACCTTCCTTAATGATGCCAAGGAGTTCAACCACGTAAGGGGAATGCTGGGATACACCGGCACCTACAAGGGCGTACCAGTATCGGTCATGGGACACGGAATGGGAATACCTTCAATAGGCATCTACTCCTATGAACTTTACAATTTTTACGGCGTGGAGAACATCATAAGGATCGGAACCGCAGGAAGCGGTGACGAATCCCTTAGACTCTTCGATGTGGTACTTGCAGACAAGGCATATTCCGAATCAAGCTATGCCAAGTGCGCTTTCGGATATGAAGAGGACCTGATGTATCCTTCAGAGGAACTGGTAAAGATCATCGAGGATACCGCAAAGGAACTGGGCAAGGAAGTCCACAAGGGGATCGTAGGAAGCGGAGACTGCTTCTACAAGGCTCCTGAACTCAAGGGAAAAGGCAAATACAAGTACCTTGCAGGCGAGATGGAGAGCTTCGGTCTTTTCGCGAACGCAAGGTTCCTGGGCAAGAGAGCGGCCTGCATGCTCACCATTTCAGACGACCATTTCCACGGTGTGATAGCGACTCCTGAAGAAAGGCAGACAGCCTTTACGGCAATGATGGAGATCGCTCTTGAGACGGCGATCAAGCTGTAACCTGATAAGCAAAACGTCCCCATCCGGGGACGTTTTCTTTTGTTTGCCTTGTTTGACGCAAAAAAAACAGAAGCTGTACAGCTTCTGTCTGGTGACCCGTACGAGAGTCGAACTCGTGTTTGCGGCGTGAGAGGCCGCCGTCTTAACCACTTGACCAACGGGCCGAAAAATATATATTAACGGTTGGACCGATAATAATCCAATTGGTGACCCGTACGAGAATCGAACTCGTGTTACCGCCGTGAAAGGGCGGTGTCTTAACCGCTTGACCAACGGGCCGAATTGGTAGCGGGAGTGAGACTTGAACTCACGACCTACCGGGTATGAACCGGTTGCTCTAGCCAACTGAGCTATCCCGCCATGCTGTGCACTTCAAAGTGCGAAGTTAATTATAATATACCGTTTTTCATTTGTCAACAAAATCTTATGCCTTAATTCGAGCTTTTAAGTAAACAATTGTTGACGTCAACAGTACTTTTTTGACGGTGATCTCAGACGGCAGAATGGCCTTCCGGAGAGCCGGATCGCTCTCAAGTTTTGTGTAAAGATATTGTACCATACATGCATCACATGTTTCAAGTGATTTGATAAACACCGTCACTATTTCCCATACGTCACGGCATCCCGGGGACAGTATGCCCCGGGATGCCGCAGCTTCAGATCCTAGATTTCCTTCTGAATGATCTCGCCAACGATGTAGCCTGTGTCTGCTATGGCTTTCCTGACCTTCTCCTCGTCAAGAGGCGACTCGCTCAGTATTTCGGTCCTCTTCTTCCTTCTGCTTGAAGAGACCTTCTTTACGGCAAGATTCTTCCTGACGGCGTCATTGATGTGAGCCTCGCACATCGAGCACATCATTCCGTCCACCTGCACTTCAGTTCTGTACATTGCTTTCCTCCGCATATTTTTTTACAAATCCGCATATCTCGAGATTTATCTCATCGCCCAGATCCATTATGGGGTCAAGCCGTCCTTTGATCCTTCTGTAGATATCGAGGAAGCTGTCCGCGGTCCGGATGCCCTCATCCGTGAGAGTCACTGCAGAGTATCTCTCCTTGCCGAGAAGATTTGTTCCCTCAAAGGAATTCAACGCCTTGTGGACGCTGGCTCTTGACACTCCGAACTTCCTGGCAATTTCTGCGCTTTTTACATCGTTGCTGTCTTCACTCAGCTGTCTTATCATCAGCAGATATCTTATCTGTGTCGGGCTCAGCGTCATCTTACTACGCTCCGTTTCCCGTCCTGAGGGCAGTGTTCCTGCCGTTATCCCCTGTGCTGCAGGAGGAGCACAGGCCGCAGGCAGAGCAGTTGCCGCCGCATGTGGACTTGCCGTTTTTCTTGTCAACGATCATACTTCTGATTACCAGAGCCAGTATGACTACGAGCACAGCCAGCACTATCAAAGTTGCAGCGTTCATGTTATTCTCCCCTCTATATGTTTTCTGTATATACGATCAAACCGATCAGTCTTCAATCGTAAGCTTTGTGGCTTCCTTGTAAGGCTTGAACAGCTGCCAGCATATGGCTGCGAGCAGAGCTACTGCTATGATGAGTCCCAGGATGTTGATGCTTCCGTTGAACCGGCAACCGAGCTGGTAGACTATCAAAGCGCATACATATGCGAAACCGCACTGGTAGGCAATTGCAAACCATGTCCACTTCCGGCTGTTCATCTCACGCTTAATGGCGCCTATGGCTGCAAAGCACGGTGCGCACAGGAGGTTGAAGATCATGAAAGCGTATGCTGCAAGCTTGCCGTGACCGTCTGAGATCTTGTTGAAGTCATCAGCGACTCGATCCCAGATCTGATCTCCGTTCTCTTCCAGTTCCTCCTCGCCGTCCTGATCGTCATAGTTGTACAGGACTCCGAACGTACCGACGACTTCTTCCTTGGCGACCAGACCTGTTACCGTAGCAACTGTCGGTTTCCATGAGCCGAAGCCCAGAGGCCTGAACACCGGAGAAGCGACATTACCGATGTTTGCAAGGATCGAAGCATCCATGCTCGTTACATCCTCTTCAGGAACGCCCATCTTGTCGGCGAGCTCTTCGATATAGCTCTCCGTTGCGACTGTTTCATCCTCAAACAGTTCATCGACCATACCGAACTGGCCGTTGACCGTTCCGAATCTTGAGAGGAACCAGATGATGACTGATGAGAGAAGGATGACTGTTCCGGCCTTCTTGATGAAGGACCAGCCGCGCTCCCATGTGCCGCGCAGCACGTTGCCCATAGTCGGCACGTGGTATGCAGGCAGCTCCATGACGAACGGAGCAGGATTTCCGGCGAACATCTTTGTCTTCTTCAACATGATACCGGAGATGACGATGGCTGCAATGCCAATGAAGTATGCGCTTGTAGCAACAAGACCGCTTCCTCCGAACAGAGCGCCGGCGATGAGTCCGATGATAGGCATCTTGGCTCCGCAAGGGATGAAGGTCGTTGTCATGATCGTCATACGGCGGTCACGCTCATTCTCGATGGTCCTGGATGCCATGACGCCAGGCACACCGCATCCCATGCCGACCAGCATAGGAATGAAGGATTTTCCTGAAAGACCGAACTTGCGGAAGATACGGTCCATGATGAAAGCGATACGTGCCATGTAGCCGCAGTCTTCAAGTATGCACAGCAGGAAGAACAGAACAAGCATCTGAGGCACGAAGCCGAGCACGGCTCCGACTCCGTGGAAGATACCGTCTGAAACGAGTCCTGTCAGCCATTCTGCTACTCCCCAGCCTTCCAGGATGGCACGGGTTCCTCCCTCAAGGAATTCTCCGCCGAAAACATCGTTTGTCCAGTCGGTGAGGAACGATCCGAAAGGTCCCATCGCGATCCAGTAGACAAGGAACATCACTCCGGCAAAAATCGGCAGACCGAGGATACGGTTCGTGACTACCTGATCTATCCTGTCTGAAGGAGTCAGCTTTTCCTTTGATGCCTTCCTGTAGCAGGCCTTGATGGCCTCTGCAATATATATGTATCTCTCGTTTGTGATGATTGCTTCCGCATCGTCGTCAAACTCGTCCTCGACGGCCTTGATGTCGGCCTCGATATGGTCAAGCTTCTCCTGAGGGAAATTCAGTCTCTCTCGTACCTTGTCATCCCTTTCGAACAGCTTGATGGCATACCATCTCTGCTTGTCCTCAGGCATGTCATGGAGTACCGCCTCCTCGATATGTGCCAGCGCATGCTCGACTGTTCCGGAGAATGTGTGTGCCGGAATGGTCCTGCCGCCCTTGGCTGCCTCGATGGCTGCTTCGGCCGCATCTGAGATACCTGTCTGTTTCAATGCTGAGATAGGTACCACCTTGCAGCCCAGCTGTCTCGAAAGCTCGTCAAAGTTTATGGTATCGCCCTGCTTCTCTACAGTATCCATCATGTTGACGGCGACGACGACAGGGATGCCCAGCTCCGTTAGCTGCGTTGTCAGATAAAGGTTTCTTTCGAGATTGGTGCCGTCGACGATATTGAGAATTGCGTCCGGTTCCTCATCGATGAGGTAGTTTCTGGCAACGACCTCTTCAAGTGTGTAAGGAGACAGCGAGTAGATGCCCGGGAGGTCAGTGATAGTGACATCGTCGTGCTTCTTCAGCTTTCCTTCTTTCTTTTCAACCGTTACGCCCGGCCAGTTACCGACAAACTGGTTGGATCCGGTCAGGGCGTTGAACAGGGTGGTCTTACCGCTGTTCGGGTTGCCTGCTAATGCGATCTTCATTATGTTTCCTTTCTTGGTTAGTTTTGGCTAACCGCAGCTTATAAAATATGCTTATTCCTCACTTGCAATGGCTTCTGCAATGGCTTCGTCGATTGCTTCCGCGGCCTCTGTCTCTATCGGCTCGACTTCCACCATTTCGGCATCTGCCTTACGGAGTGACAGCTCATATCCGCGGACTGTAACTTCTATAGGATCTCCCAGAGGTGCTACCTTGCGAACGTAGATCTCGGTGCGCTTTGTGATGCCCATGTCCATGATCCTTCTCTTGACGGCACCCTCACCGGTGATCTTCGTTACGATGACGGTATCTCCGATCCTGACGTCTCTCAGTGTCATTTTTTCCTCCTGTCAAACATAAATCTTCTGAGCCATTTCACTGCTTATGGCGATCCTGGTCCCTTTCACGTTGACGATAACATTGTCCCCTATCTTGGTGATGAGAGTCACGTTACCGCCCGCTACAAAGCCCATATCCTCAAGATGTTTCTTGACTTCCGGCTTTCCTGCGACCCTTTTGATGATGTTGACCTCATTCAGGTCTGCTAAGGTTAATGGAATCATATGCAAACGGCCTCCAATCTGATTAGCTATTGCTAACTGAAATACAGTATAGTTACCTTAAGCTAACTTGTCAACAGATTTCTTCACATTTTGT
>CAZDOS010000064.1:0-6992 GCA_964507095.1 uncultured Oscillospiraceae bacterium
CAAAATGGAACTTTACCTTATATCCGCCTGTCTGAGGGGATGCTTCCTCGATATACAGCCTGTCATAGAGGCTGTCCTCTATCTTCCATGTGCCCAGGAACAGGTCGTCGGTCTTGTAGAACTCGACAGGATCCCTGTAATCTCCGCCACCGCCTTCCGGACCATCTGCCGAATAGCTGGAATCCGGATAATACATCGCTCCGGCTCCGTGAGGGAATGCCGTCCCCGGATTGTATTCGGAGCTGGAATCCGGATAGTACATTGCTCCGGCTCCGTGAGGGAACGCCGTCCCCGGATTGTATTCGGATGAAGGAGAAACATTGGTTGCCGTGCTGCTTGACGGTGCAGGTCCGGTCCCTGTCAGGTATACGCCATACCCGACGTATTCAAGTCTCCTGACATCGCTCACTCTTCCTGAAGCATCGACCGTGATCTTAGAGACTGCAGGCTTGTAATACTCAAGATGGTCCGCAGGGAAATCGTCAGCAGAAATGTCTCCGATGACATCATACTGGACAGCGTACATGTTCCTGGCGCTGTCGGAGTATGTATAGGTTATGCATTCTGCATTGTCTCCGAACAGATTGTCTATATACGGAAATGCCTTTATCTCCTGGATATACAGTATTCCGTAATCGTCATACCAGATTATCCCGTAAAAGTCTTTGTCCGACAGACGTGCCGCATCGTTCTGCGATTGAGTCATCTGAAGGTTCTTGGATTCTCTTTCGAATATCCAGAACCTGTCATTGGCTGTGTGTTCATAGCCAAGAAGCTGCCCAGAGAATACAGTGTCCCCGTTGCCGAGTTCCCTTACCGCAAGTATGTCCATATCCTCTATGGTCGATACTATGATCTGCATATCGATCTGACTGTCAGAATACCCCGGGGTCTTCTTGACGTCATCCGAAACGCTGTAAGGAATGACGGTCATGTTCATCCATGCCCTGTGGTCTTCACCGAAATCAGTGCCCAGCACATATGATGCACTCCCGAAGCTTCCTGTCTCTTCGTTAGTTATCTTGAGCAGGTCGCCCTCTATGGTGAGTTTGATGTCCTTGCCCGTCTCACCGTAAATGGCCCCGTATTCCAGCATGCGCCATTCTCCGCCCAGATATGCCTTCATGTCATTATAGGTCATGAACGCATTATGCAGGCTCTTTGTCTCGGAACCGCTGTTTGGGGCTGTCGCAGGTTCTGCTGACGAAGAATCATCGGTCGTCTTGGTACATGAAGCGAGACCGAAGATAAGGACGAACGACATCAGTGCTGCAACTATCTTTAAGAAGGTTTGTTTCTTGTCCATCAGAATTCCCCCTTGAATAATTAAGACATATTCGCGGTCATGCCGATCCTTACCAGCTTCGGCCGCCTCCGCCGCCTCCGCCGCCTCCGGAGAAACCTCCTCCGGAACCGAATGACGACGATGATGAGGATGATGACCAGTTCTTGCTTTCATATTTGTAGGTCATGTGTTCAGACATGCTGTTCATGACCTTGTCAAATCGCTTGGCATTCGGCATCACGCCCCTGTGAACAGGTTCATACCATTCAGGCGGCTTTATCGCCATGCCTTCGAATTTCTTCATGTACGCATTGGTCACTCCGAGTGAATATGCGTACGGCAATGTATTGTAGAAGTATTCCGGATCCTCTTCAACGAGCTTCTCGATTACATTCTTTTCAGCCTTTGTCAGGAACTGCTTGAAGCCCTTGACCTTGCTCAGAAGCATTACCATATCATCAGAATACTTGGTCCTGTTCCTTGAGGCTATGAGCCCGGCGAGGCCGAATACAATGCCTGTGACTGAAAGGACGATGCCCATCCTTATGGTCACCGCACCGATAAGTATCGCCAGGATCGAAAGGACCGTTCCCGGGACACCGGCTTCAGCTTTCGTATACAGCCTGGTCCCCCATTTGCTTTCTGTCTTGCCGTATATGCCGTCTATCTGCCTGTAGAACGAATCTCTCAGATCTTCTACCCTGACGACTCCGTCTGCATCCTTGTGCCTGTTGATCCCGTCATAGAAGAGCCATTCCCTGTCATCTTCAATGATCACATCATCCCCCTTAAGAGGTATGATCTCCGCTTCTTCTTCAGTCTCCCTGATCTTGAAATAGCCTTTGCTGGCAAGATAGATGAGGAGCGATATGACATTTCTGTCCTTGTCTCTGCTCTCAAGGTACCCGACATCAAGGCTGTTCATGTCATCAGGAGCTCTGAAGGATATCACCGGCACGACCTTCTTGCGGTTGGCTATGCCGACGCTCATCAACACGGCAGCGACTCCCATGAAGGGAGCCAAAGCCCTCAGCACCTTCAGTATCTGCCTCAGCGTATTTGCCCGGAAATATCCCTCCGGCAGTTCTATCCTTATGGTAACGGCTTCACCCGGTGACAGCGGCTTCTGAGTCCTTCCGACGACTGAATTGCCCTCCAGAAGTATATCAAGACCCTCGGAATCGGTCCCGCCGTATCTGCCCACGGTAAAACCGATCCTGTCATGGTCAAACTCCTTAGGAAGGGTCACCGTGAAGTAGAGCTGCTTTATGTATGCGCTCCATTCTGTTCCGACGATGTTGAAATAGACCTCGTCATACCCTTTTCCGGTATCTCTTCCGAAGTCATAATCATAGGTTATGACAAAAGTCTTCTCGCCCGAGAGATACTCGTCCCGGGATCCGATCCTTATGTCCTTGTAACCGGAAGAAGACTCAACCTCATATTCAGCGCCTGAGACCTTGATATTGGAAACCGAAACGTTGACTTTGTTTCTGGTACCGTCCTGCCTCATGAGCGTAAAAGAAGTCGGGATGCTTCTGTATATTCCGTGTTTGTATGCATCCTCCCGGAAATCGGCCGTAATCTCCTCTGTGATGTGGTATACGTTGTTTATGTCCACATCCGCTTCCACCACATATGAAAGGATCCTGTATCCGTCCTTATATGGAACATCCTGCTGTTCTGCATCCGACCCGGGGTCAGATGTCGAGGCAAACGCCGTCATGCATGAAAATGCAGACAGCAACAGAACGGCAAGAAGGCCCAGGGCTCTCCTGAGCCGTTTGTTTTTAGAATTCGACTTTGACATTTTTCCTTGCTTCATCGTCATCGATGGTCCACATCGGTCTCTTGGACAAGCCCATTGAATTGGCGATCAGTGCACCAGGCATGACGGAAATGGCATCATTGTATTCCTTTACTGTGGCGTTGAAATACTTTCTGGCGTTGGCAATATCGTCCTCCTCCTTTGAGAGTGTCTGCTGGAGATTGAGGAACTGTGAATCGGCCTTAAGCTCAGGATAGCTCTCAGCAACGGCAAGAAGGCCTCTGACTGCCTTGCCGATCTCACCCTCGGCGGCTGCCTTGTCTTCAAGCGTCACTGCGCTGTTTCTGAGACTGACGACCTTTTCAAGTGTCTCGGCCTCGTATTTTGCGTAGCCCTTTACCGTGGCCAGAAGGTTCGGGATGAGATCGAAACGCTTCTGCATATGAATGTCCATAACGGAAAACGCCTCATCCATTGCGTTTTCGAGTCTCTTGAATTTGTTGTAGTTCGTCAGGTAGATGACAAATGCAACTATTGCGATTAGAAGTATAATTTTAAACATTTTTTCCTCCTTGAAGATACGATTTATTGTTCCGTTTTTCGGCTGTATGACCGTTCTTGTCCGGCAGCCGGAACGGGATCGTTTCAACCTTGTTTTAATTATAGCATCAGGTCGTTCTCAATGTCCATTTTTATACTTAATTGTGCGTAATTATTGATAATGTCAATAAAAATATGAAAAACCTCCCGAAGCAGGCAATGGTAACAACCATATCCGCTCCGGGAGGCGATATCGTGAGAATTATCAGTCCTTGTCTTCCTCGCCGACGGTATACTCTTTGACTATACCCGCCTTATAAAGGATGTAGGCAAGAGCCAGAGTAAGAACTATCATTGCAAGGATGCAGTAGCCCTGGTAGCTTGCAAGAGAAGGCCAGACCAGGATTCCGATGCCGATGACGAGCATCGGGAAAAGAGCGAGGATCCACTTGTTCTTGATCCTCTTCTTTCCGCTCTGCTTGTATACGCCCAGCAACAGTCCGCCGAACAGGGCAGGTACCATGTAGCCTGTTGCGGTCGTTATGGCCGGTGATGAGAGCAGCGGCTGAAGCGGAGTAAGAAGAAGCACGCCTACTGCAATGATCGCAAGAGTCTCAAGTGATGAGAGTGCGATTGCCATTGTGGAGATGGCATCGGATTCAGGCGTATTAGATGTGACGCCTGCAATATTCTGAGCGGATATCGCAACAGGCAGTTTCAGGTTCATTACGTTGCCCGTGATGAAGGTTATGTATGAAGCCGATCCAAGGATCGGGGCATAGCTTATGACCTCAGAGATGGCCGACGGGATGAACATCGCCAGAAGCGTGCCCGCTGCTCCCATGACTGTGGACATGGATGGGAAACAGTTGTAGACCACACATATCCGGATCGGTATGCCGACCATGAATCCGATCGCTCCGATTGTGCCTATACGTCCTATTAAGTGTATACTGTCGTTATATTTTTTCTCGTCCTGCATGATAAGACCTCCTTAGAATACCTTGAGCCACAGAAGGGATGAACCCATTCCGATTATGAGTGTGAACGCCATAGTGAAGTTTCCGAGCCATGTCGCTCCTGTCTTCTTAATGATTAGATTGATCAGGTATGAAACGGCAAGCGACGTGAGCATTACGGCTATGAACACCTTTCCCTTGACAGCCTGGAACGGCAGCATGACGCCCATGAGAGCCAGCATGAAACATCCGTTCATGATCGGACCGAAGCCTCCCTGCTTTGATCCCGCATTCTTCATTGAAGTTACGAGAGCCTTTCCGGCGAAAAGGTTGAAGACGTTTCCGAATATAATTCCGATGCTCATGACTAACATGATGGCAGCGAATGTCGATGCATCCGAACCCATGGCACTGGTCATTTCCTCAAAGCCGAGCGCCGCTGTGGTCATCTGCGCAGCTATAAGCTCATAGGTGACAGCACCTACGACCGACAGACGGAACCATGCCCATGCGGTACCGATCACCGTCGAAAGCGTGAACAGACCGATAACGATCGAGATCGAAGGCACTATCGTCAGCGACACGGTATTCTTCTTTACCGCGGAAAGCGTCTCTTTCGAGATTCCAAGTTCGAGAGCCCTGTTGTATGTCTTCCTGTAAAAGATCACGCAAAGACCCGCAACAAAAGCCAGACCGATCACAACAAGCACAAACAGCACCGGGCTTGATGCAACTTCTGCATAAGATTTCATTTTTTCATCCTCCTGAATTTGTCAATGCAATATATCTAAGAAAGCCTTGTGCAAGAGGCTTTTCTCCGGCTTTAACATGACGATGGCCCTTTCAACAAAAAAGCACCGTGCCCCAAAGCACGATGCATTGCCTGATCGTTCATGTACTCCGGGTACTGTGGCTGTAACACAGTACCTGATTTACGACTGAAGTTACAGAATTATGTCTCTCTGCCTAATCTGTTCAGGCTGCTGCTGTTCTTCTTCATTGTTGTTTTCCACGACAAAATTCAGAACATTATTCATGTTCTGAGCATTGTTCATGTTATTGACTGATGAAGAGATCAAAAAGTACATAAAACTGTCTCACTGAGTATTTATTACCAAATTATGAATAAAGTATAAGCCGAAGAGAAAATGATGTCAACAGAAAATCTGCATTTTTCTGTACCTTTTGCTGAAATTGTCGCTTAAATAACGACAAAATGCACAAAAGCATATGATATGTTACATATTGCAAGAAATAATAACATTCAGGAGGATCATGCAGAATGGCAAGGTACGTTGCAGTGATTGAAATGGGGATCGACAACTTCACAGTTGAAGGAAACAACCGGTATGAACTCATGAGAGAGATCGAGGAGCATCAGGATCTGGATTGCCTTCTCAGTATGGCCAGAAACGTCGAGATCGCCTCGAAGCAGAAAGAGGTCGACAAACTCGATGACTTCATGGACAGATACTACTGCATCGGAATCACCGTGGAAGACATACGGAATATCGACATAAACTTCAGCATCGGCAGATTAAAATGCCACAGGCTGATCGATACTGAACATAACAGACGGATCGGTGAATAGACCCGTCATACGAAGTGCACTGCGAAAAGGACATGGTGATTGTGACTTCACCATGTCCTTCTTGATTTAATTCATGACTCGTCACGCCAGATGGGCTATCAGCTCCGCAACTTCATCCGGCATAAGATAGGAAGTATCTATCTTTAATGTGTCCAGTTCGTCATACATCGGCAGACGGTCAAGGCTCCTGGGCAATACATCTGCCTTTCTCACGCCTGTGAGGATGTCTTCCCTCAGTCTCTCCTCCAGGGAATTCGTGTCGCAGGTCAGAGAAATGGTCCTGATCATCACGTTCTCGGTGTCAAGGCCCTTGATGATATCGTCTATGATGCTCTGTTCATGCATGACCCAGCAGAACAGAATATTCTTATATTCGGAACAGTGGATGAAGCTGTTGAGGATATGACATATATTATCCTTCACCATCCGTTTGGTCTCTTCCGTCACTATCCGCGGATCCCAGCACCAATCTCCGTCCAGGAATACCGCCTTCTCCATTTTGAACTTGAGCATCTGGCAGACTGTCGTCTTCCCGACCCCCATGGTCCCGCCGATGATATATACCTTCTTCATGGCCGTACCTCGTTACCAAGCAGTATCTTTTCGGTAATATTTTACTATATTTACTTATTTATTATCAATAATTTTGGGTGATTTTCACAAAATGACAAAAGGATCTCGCCGGCTAAAGCGAAATCCTTCTTTTGTTCTATTATGTTTCTTTTTTAATCTTATCAGACGCTAAACCGTTTTGTAGATTTCACGCTGAAAGGGGTTGTAGGAGAACAACGCATTATTCCCACTCGACAGGACTTAACTGATTCCGTTTAGGAATTATTGTTCGTCCTG
>CAZDOS010000065.1:0-6948 GCA_964507095.1 uncultured Oscillospiraceae bacterium
TTTTATCAACAATCTTCTGTTTGCGGACATTTCAGCAGCCGGCAACGAGAAAGCGATCGGTCTTTTCTATATCGTTGGTCAGCTCTTTGTAAAAGCCCTTCAATTAGTCATTATCCCGATGGTATTTACGAGTATCGTTCTCGCCATGATCCGAATCTCAGATTCGAAGAAGCTTGGACGCATCTCTACAAAGACCATCGGTTATTTTTTACTCACGACTGTTTGCGGTATTCTGCTGGCTTCCGTTGTCGGAACGATTGCTTTTAAGGCAGGAGTCTTCCACAACACAGCTCTGGATATGGCGGGCACGACCGGTAACACTGCCTCAAATCCGTTAATGATACTTGTCAATGCGGTCCCGAACAATCTGTTTTCCGCGCTGTCCAATAACGGAGGGGTTCTGGCAATCGTCGTCTGTGCTGTTGGAATCGGCCTGGCTATCAACGCCATCAAGGACAAGATCACTGTGCTCCCGGGTCTGTGCGAGGAGATCAGCGAACTGATCACGGTCGTCCTGTCCTGGATCGTCCACACTTTCGGCCCGATCGCTATCTTCTGCCTGATCACACGCACCTGTGCGGCGTACGGCATCACATATCTCAAGCCTGCAATGTGGTATGTCGGCCTGACGGTAGCATTGCTCCTGCTCTATCTGTTCGGCGGCTATTCTCTGCTGGTGAAACTGACTACGGGTCTGAATCCAAAGAACTTCGTACAGAAGATATCCAAAGTCGCCTTGTTCGGTTTCTCAACATCTTCCTCTGCAGCAACGCTTCCGCTGAACCTGCAGTGTGCTACCGAAGATCTGGGTGTACATGATGAGTTCGCATCCTTCGTATTGCCTCTCGGCATGACGATCAACATGGACGGAACTGCGATCATGCAGGTGATAGCAACGATCTTCATTGCCGGCTGCAGCGGCTATGAATTGACCTTCCCGATGCTGATCGTGATTGGTTTGCTGGCAATAGTTGCTTCCGTAGGCACTCCGGCAGCCCCTGGCGCCGGAGCAGTCATCCTGTTCACTATCCTGTCAGGTGTCGGCATCAATAATGAAATGGCTCTGATGACTTATGCTCTGATCCTTGCAATCAATCGTCCGATCGAGATGCTTGTCACCGCTCTGAACGTCGTAGGAGATTCCGCCTGCGCAATGGCTGTCGCCAAGAGCGAGGACGCCCTTGATACAGATAAGTACAATGCTTGATGCCGTCTGACAGTAAGACAGAACGGATTATAATTTGAAGGAAATATATCAATGAAGAGAGAAGTAATAATTGCCTGTGATTTTGACGATGTGGAAAAGCTGTTTGACTTTCTGGACCTGTTCAAGGATAGAAAGCCTTTTGTCAAGATCGGCATGGAGATCTTTTACGGCAACGGACCGTTTATCGTGAGAGAGATCAAACGACGCGGCCACAAGATCTTTCTGGATCTGAAGCTGCATGACATCCCCAACACGGTATATAAGTCCATGTGTCAGCTGGCGGAGCTGAATGTCGACATGGTCAACGTCCATGCCGCCGGTTCCATCGCCATGATGTCCGCCGCAGCCAGAGCATTGAAGGAAAAGAATTCCAGTGCCATTCTGTTGGCAGTGACACAGCTGACCAGCACATCCGAGCGGGTGATGAATGAGGAACTCTGGATCGACCACAGCATGGTCGACACAGTCCGCCATTATGCGCATAATGCACTGACGGCAGGCTGCGATGGCGTGGTCTGTTCACCGCTGGAGGCTCCCGCGGTAAGGGAAGAATGTGGCGATGATTTCGTGACGGTCACACCGGGCATCCGTTTTGCGGATGATGACAAGGGTGACCAGAAGCGCGTGACAACACCGGCCAGGGCCAGGGAACTGGGTTCATCATATATCGTGGTAGGTCGCTCGATCACGGCATCTGCCGATCCGGTCGCCGCCTATGAAAGAGCGTGTCGGGAATTTGAAGAGGAATAATAAATGAAAAGAAAAATAGCAAAGGATCTTTTGAAGATCAAAGCGGTCTTTTTAAGACCTGAGGAACCGTTTATATGGGCGAGCGGCATTGAGTCGCCGATCTACTGTGATAACCGCCTGACCTTATCGGATGTGGAAGTCAGGAACGATGTGGAGAATGCTCTCGCCGAACTGGTAAAGACTCACTATCCGGAATGCCAGTGCCTAATGGGTACCAGTACCGCCGGAATCGCTCATGCGGCGCTGACTGCAGACATACTGGGCCTGCCTATGGGCTATGTCAGAGCCAACGCAAAGGATCACGGCCGCAACAACCGAATCGAAGGAAAATGCGTGCCGGGGACTAAAGCGGTCGTCGTGGAAGATCTGATATCCACGGCCGGCAGTGCGATTGATGTGGCTGAAGCCTTGAGGGAAAACGGTGTTGAGGTCTTAGGGCTCGTTTCCATTTTTGACTACGGCATGCGCAAGGCTATAGACCGTCTGAATGAACATCATCTGGTCTGCTATTCCGCTTCCGATTACGATACCCTGCTTGAAGTTGCAGCTGAGGAAGGATATATAGATCCTGCCAACATCCCGGCGCTGCTGGCGTTTCGCAATGACCCGTCCGATAAAAGCTGGATCAGCAGCCTCAAATAACAGTAGCCTGAAAAAAAACAGAAATGCTAAAGAAACAAAAGCCCGTCGAATGACGGGTCTTTCTGTTCTCTGTATGTATACTTCCTATTTCAGCAGTTCTCGGATGCTCTTTTCTGACCGCGATCCGAGATTGTCTTTCAGCCGCCCGACTATTATCTCAAATGACTCCTCGGGGCTGCATCTGTAGACTGCATCGGTAAAATCATTTCCGTAACGCTGTTCCGGCGTGGAGTATTCTGCCACGCCCCAACCGTATTCCTTGCCGTTCCTGTCGCGCATATATACGAAATCACTGGTGATTATATAGCACTGTTCCTGCATCCTTGTAATGGCTGAGTCGAAGCCTTTGAGACCGCCTTCTCCTTTTCTGGATGAATATCCTGCTTCCGTCTTCAGCGTTTTTGACAGTGAGGGACCGATCCTCTCAAGCGTCTGAACGAGCTTGAGGTCGCGTGTCCTTGCCAGGCCGTCATTGAATCGGGCGTCGATGTCATAACCGTCCCTTCTCCAGTTGGCAAAATGGGGAAAGAGTTCCTTGGACACAAAACCCGCCTTTCCAAAAAAGAACTTGCCGTATGCAGCTCGGGTCCGCCTTATCACGGGACCTTTCCATTCCCAAGGACCGTCCACATCCTTTTTGAAGTATATTTCTCTGGCCGTATGTTCCTCTATAGAGAAGCCAGGTATGTTACAGGGGAAGAAAGGAAGAAATCCGTATTGCTCTACCATGCGAGCCATGTCTTCCATAGTTCTGATCATCTTGCGCCTCTCAGTCATCATAGTGCTGCACGGCACTGATCTTGTCGTTCAGGATAGCAAACTGATAGTGGTCTTCCCACTTGTTATTGACCTCATAGCACTGTCTCTGGAGGCCTTCCTGAACGAAGTTGAACTTCCTCATGATCGCCAGGCTCTTTTCGTTTCTGGGCATGACCTGCCGCTCGATCCTGTGCAGGCCCAGAGTGTTGAAGGCAAAATCTATCAAAGCCTCCAGCCGTTCGGAACAGTATCCCTGATCCTGATAATCCTTGTCTATCTTATATGAAAGATTGCAGCTCTTGACGCTGCCGAAAAGTATGGATCCTATGCACACGGTCCCGATGACTTTCTTCTCACCCTTAAGCGTGAGATAAAATCTGAATTCCCTCCCCCGCATGGCATCCTTGTAGTCCAGCTTCAGGTATCTCTTCAATCCGTTTTTGTCGTAGTAGCTGGCCGGTCTTGCAGGCTCAGTATCGGCATGGGCCTCTTTGTTCCTGACATGGAAATCGGCCACTTCCTTGGCGAGTCTCGGGTTAGAGAGGGTCATATACATCCTCTCGGTCGGTATTTTCAATATCATTTTCTTATGGCTCCAAACCCGGGCAGGCAAGCCGGGTCTATTGTGCAAAATCAAAAAAAGTAGTAATATTAACTATCAAATCCGGTCAGGAAGAGCCTGTTTCGCTTCTCCCGGCCGTGATGAATGCCATGACAATTATAGTACAACACAGAATGTGCAGGCAAGTCAGTATTCATTGAGTGAGAGGGTAAGGATGTTTTCATTAAAGGGACGAGCCGACAGGCTCCGCAAGGTGCTCGAACTGACCCGCGCGGATGCATGCGTGGTGAAGAGCGAAGCAAACTGCAGATATCTTACGGGCATGACCATCGGTGACGGAATGGTCATCGTCACAAGAGCGGGCAACAGGTACTGCCTGGTCGATGCCGGCTATGAGGAGATAGCGACAAGGACGCTTTCTCCGCAGGGCTTTACGGTCAGGACCATCGGAAGGGACAGCGACTATCCGATGTTCATAAACGAGATATTCCAGTCGGACAAGATATCAGTCGCGCTGCTGGAATCCGAGGATGTCAGCCATGAGGATTATCTGGCGCTTGAGAATGCCCTTTATGCCAAGGTCCACCCGCTCAAGACTCAGATGGACAAGATCAGGATGGTAAAGGATCTCGAGGAGATAGAGAACATCAAGACGGCCCAGAGGATCACCGAAAAGAGCTTTGAGCAGGCACTCGGTTTCATAAAGCCGGGCATGAGCGAAAAGCAGGTGCAGGCAAAGCTGGTCCAGCTCATGCTGGAGAACGGTTCGGACCTGGGCAAATTCCACGTATGCTGCGTATCGGGGACAAACTCCACTTTGATCCACGGAAAGGCGACCGACAGGATTATAGAGAGCGGGGACAATCTCATGCTCGAGTTCGGCGCGATATATAACGGGTACTACAGCGATATGGCAAGGACAATCGTCATCGGCAAGGCCAGCGATGAGTTCAAGAGGGCGTACCGAGTGGTCCAGGATGCGTGCATAATAGGACGGCGATATATAAGAAAAGGCATATCCGGACAGGATGCCGATTCAGAGGTAAGGAACTATATCGAAGATAACGGCTATAAAAACTATTTCAGGCATTCACTCGGACACGGCATAGGAGTGCAGCTCAGAGAAGGTCCGATCCTTGCCCAGCATTCAACGGATATCCTTACCACAGGACATGTTGTGACGCTGGAACCCGGCATCTATATCAAGGACAAGTTCGGGATCAGGATAGAAGACCTGCTGTACATCTCAAATGTAGGTACGGAGAACCTGACCAGGACAACGAAAGAGCTTATCGAACTGTAAAGACAACACTGCGGCGCGGCAAAAGCCACGCCGCTTTTGCGTCTTTGAGTACATCGACGGTATCACCAGACAACTGTACGACTGCCTGTATGTCTGCAATATAATAAGGTAGAGATTAATTATATTCTCACACACCATTACATAAATATACTTCAAACAAGCCCGCGAAACCTGAAAATCACGCACGCAAATGTATAGAATCATGTAAAGAAAAAAGCAGAAAAAGTTAATAAAACAAGGCTGTTTTACGCATCAGACAGACACAAAAAAAGATGGTCGAAAAGTTGCACAAAAATGCAACTTCAATTTTAACAATATGTAGATTTTTCCTGCAAAGTATTGAGAAAAGGGTATGCAGGGTGTAAAATTGTTCACGAAGAGTGTGGGTAGTGGTGCCCACACAAAAAACGAAAGGATGGTAATTTAATATGGCATATTCAAAGTACCTGAACAGATTTGACTTTACCACAGTTACAGACCGTACAGGTTTGGATTCCTCAAAGTGGGAAAACATTCCGATTCCTAACGCTAAGGTTGAGCCAGGCTTCTCACACATCCCAATGTGGGTTGCAGATATGGACTTCCCTACCGCTCCTTGCGTAATCGCAGCTATCCAGGCTCGTCTCGCAGCATCACCGGCTATGGGTTACTTCAACCTTGCTAACACAGGCTTCTATGAGGCCATCAAGAAGTGGCAGAAAGAGCGTCGTGGCATGGACATCGGCGACGATATGGATGTTATATCCTATGAGAACTCAGTTCTCGGCGGCGTTGCAAACGTTATCCGTACCTACACAGAGGAAGGCGAGCCAGTTCTGCTCCACAGCCCTACATACATCGGCTTCACAGGTACAGTTAATTCTGCTGCTAGAAGAATAGTTCTTTCCGAGCTCGTTCAGGACGAGGAAGGCGTTTACAGAATGGACTTCGAGGACATGGAGAAGAAGATCGTTGATGAGAAGATCAAGGTCGCTATCTTCTGCAACCCTCATAACCCAACAGGACGTGTTTGGTCCGCTGAGGAAATCCAGGGATTCGTAGAGCTTTGCGTAAAGCATGATGTTCACATCATCGCTGACGAAATCTGGGCTGACTTCATCGTTGGTGACACACCATTCACACCTACACAGTCTGTTTCAGAGCTTGCTAGAGACAAGGTTGCTTCCTTCTCAGCTTGCACAAAGACATTCAACCTCGCAGGTCTCGTAGGCGCTTACTCAATCATCTTCAACAAGGAGATGAGAGCTGAGTGCAGAAGACTGGCTGCTCAGACACACTACAACCAGCCGAACATCCTGTCAGTACATGCTCTGGTTGGCGCTTACAACGAAGGTGCTCCTTATGTTGATGCTCTGCTTGAGGTCATCAAGAAGAACATGAACGACTGCTATGAGATCATGCAGAACGAGTGGCACGGCCTCGTAAAGAGCCAGAAGCCTCAGGGAACATACGTAATGTTCTATGACTGGACAAAGTTCTGTGAAGAGAGAGGCAAGACAATGGACGAAGTACTCCAGAAGTGCGTATCCGTTGGTGCTATCATCCAGGATGGTCGTCCATTCCACGGCCCTTGCCATTCACGTATCAACTTCGCTTGCCCTAACAGCTCAGCAGTTGAGGCATTCAAGAGAATTTCCAAGTACGTTATCAACGCAGAGTGGTAATAATCCGTTTGGAAGATCAACTAGTTTGACCGAAAAAGAGGATGCGAAAGCATCCTCTTTT
>CAZDOS010000066.1:0-6931 GCA_964507095.1 uncultured Oscillospiraceae bacterium
AAATACTTGGGTGGCGACGCCCCGGGAAGATAGGGAGATGCCGGCTCTTTCTTTTTTATTATTCCAGTGAGATTGGAGAAGATCTGATCTCACTTTTTTTATAGCTTTGTCTGCCTTAGGTGGATCACGTGAGAACAAAAATGACATGAAAAAATATGAAATTCAACTGAGAGCGCCTATTATTTTTGACGGATATATATTGACAAACAGGGAATATTTGATTAATATATATTTCGCAATTTGATATTCCTCCATAGCTCAGTCGGTAGAGCGCTTGACTGTTAATCAAGATGTCACTGGTTCGAGTCCAGTTGGGGGAGCCACAGGACCATCGGCAATTTGCCGGTGGTCTTTTTTCGTCATAAATGAAAAGCGGAAGATCTCTCTTCCGCAATAGTATACATGTATTGTCATTCGCTGACTGAAGGATGGTTTCCAAATGTCTCGTCTGCAATGCCTATGAGCTCTCTCTCCGTGCGAAGGACATCCGGATAAGGATAGGTAGCCGATACCTTCTCAAATTGTTTCAGTGAGTTTTCCGCTCCCTTCATATCTCCGTCCCTCAGCTTCAAGGCATATTCTGTCCTAATGAATGAGGGAGAAGTCTTCATTCTCTTTTTAAATGTCTGATAATCCTTTCCCGGGTCTATAAAGTCAATGCCCTTTACAGCGCATATGAACTCCTTGTCGTTCAGCAGTGCATAGCGAACCGTGTCTATAAGGGGGTAATATGTGTCACCGGTCATTCCGTTGATGATGTTGAGTGATGATTCCAGGTCGCCTTCGGAGACTGCAAGGTCTGAAGAATAAGCCTTTATCGTTGAGACGAGCGTATACTTTCTGGCATCCTCCTCAATATACTCGAACAGATCCTTCGGCATCTTATAGAGAGGAATGCCCTCTGTCATCATGAGATTGACATACAGCTGCTTGTTCAATGCATCGCAGCAGACCTTGTTTTTCATGCATTCCAAAGCGTTGTCGCCGTCGTTGGTGATGACGCTTCTGTTGAGCGGGATTCCGTTGGAGAGTGCCATTACGAGACCGTAGCATGAGAACGCCCACAGAAAAGCTCTGGATGTCGCGGATGGTATCATCCGGGCAAGAACGACCGCCAGGATGCTGACAATAATATTCATGATCGCCCCTCCGAGGTTATACAGGACGCAGTCATACTGGCTCACCTGCTCGGTCGGCTCCATGAGGCACTGACCGCCGGTGCCGGCGATCTTGATCTTGGAAAAGGAAAGCCTGCCGTTCACCTTGCTGATCATGAATGAAAAGATCCTGAAAGAGTGGAATCTGTAATGATGCAGCAGGCCGAAAACGAGGTGCCCCGACTCATGTATGATGAGCTGGAGGATGAAGGCAAGGACAAAAAAGAATATGAACAGAGGAACAGGCAATCTGATCAGCGCGATGCCCATGCCGGCTCCGCCCAGCATCTCAGCAATTATCAAAAATATAAAGTTCGGTGAAATCTTTTTACGCTTTTTTGTTTCCATTTAAAGATACGATCATCTGTAAAAAAGATCCTGCGTTCATAGGAATGCAGGATCCGGGTTTATGTTATCAGAAATACAGACTGTTTTCAGGGAAAACAGGGTCCTGCGTGAATCTTACTCTGAGTTTCTTGAGAGTGGAAGAGTCTCCGCTCCTGAGCATGACCGAAGAATGAAGGTCAGCATTTCTCAGCTTCGGCAGCTGTTCGAGCCGGAGCTTGACCGTCGGGTTCGTATTTGAAGAAACCGTAAGAGCCAGAAGCACGTCATCCAGCTTCAGCGCACTCGTCTTGGAACCGAGCACGTTCCTTTTGAGCTCCAGCATAGGAGTGAGCACGCTTGCCGGAATAAGCTGGATAGGATCTGCGATCCCGGCCAGAAGCTTAAGGGCATTGATCGTCGCCGCGCTTGTAGCACTCATTATATAGCTGGACTTTCCGGTCACTATCGTGCCGTCGCACAGTTCGTAGGCAACGCAGGCCTTGCTGCATTCATTTGCCTTGTTGAGAGCAGGCATTACGCAAGGTCTGTCCCTTTCAGGATTGAGCTCGAGCTGGTTGAGAAGGCTCTCCATCTTTTCCACCTGGTTGTGCTTTATCTTGCCGAGCTTGTAGTCACAGATGGCTGTATAATAGCGGGCTATTATCTCCTGCTTTGCGGCGCTCCTTACAGCCTCGTCATCGGTGATGGCATAACCGGCCATATTGACGCCCATGTCCGTAGGGGAACGGTAGAAGTTCTCATCTCCGGTGATGCTCTTGAGGATCGCCCTGACGATCGGGAAAGCCTCCACGTCTCTGTTGTAGTTGACAGTCGTTTCGCCGTAGGCCTCGAGATGGAACGGATCTATGAGATTGACATCCATAAGGTCCGTGGTAGCCCGCTCGTAAGCCAGGTTGACGGGATGCTTGAGAGGGAGGTTCCATATCGGAAAGGTCTCAAACTTGGCATAGCCTGCATATCTGCCTCTCTTGTGCTCGTGGTACACCTGTGAAAGGCATACGGCCAGCTTTCCGCTTCCAGGACCCGGTGCGGTGACGACCACGAGAGGCTTTGTGGTCTCGACAAAGTCGTTCTTTCCGTAACCGTCGTCACTGACGATGGTCTTTACGTCTGAAGGGTAATTCGGGATAGGGTAGTGCTTGTAGCTCTTTATGCCGATATTCGAAAGACGTGTGATGAACCTGTCTGCCGCGACCTGTCCTTCATACTTCGTTATCACGACGCTGTTAACGGTCAGCCCCATGGCTCTGAATTCGTCCGTGAGACGCAGGATGTCCATGTCATAGGAGATGCCGACATCACTTCTCATCTTTGTCTTCTCTATGTCATCGGCCGAGATGCAGAATATGATCTCGGTATCGTTGGAAAGAGACTGAAGGAGCTTTATCTTGTTGTCAGGCTCAAAGCCGGGGAGGACCCTTGAAGCGTGAAAGTCATCAAAGAGCTTTCCGCCGAACTCAAGGTAGAGCTTTCCTGAAAATCGCTCGATCCTTTCCTTGATCTGCCGAGTCTGTCGCTCAAAATATATCTCGTTGCTGAAGCCGGTCTTGTACATCTGTCTATACCCCGAATATATATATAAATGATTAAACACTTTTCAAATTATACACTATCCTCATGCTTTGGGACAATTGATTTTAGGACAGTGAATGAACAAAAAAAGAGCCCTCTTTTGTGAGTGTTAGACAAAATGCGTTCCACACAAAAGAGGGCGTATGATATTCGTCAGCCGTTTCGGAGCAGGGAGTCTATCTGTTCTCTTCTATGGAGCACGGTGATGTCTCCCGGAAATGCCTCTACGGCCTTGTCAGCCCAGTAAAGTGCATTGTGAAGGTCCTTTCTCGTGCCGATGCCCTCGCTGAACAGGTTCACAAGAGGCATGTAGGCGTCAGTGCAGCCGAGGTCCGCACTTCTAAGCATCCATTTAAAGGCCTGCCGTTCATCCTTGTCGACTCCTTCACCCGTGAGGTAACACAGTGAAAGATTGTACATCGCCATGGTGCTTCCCATCCGAGCCGCCTCGTTCAGAAGGAGCATGCCCTTGTCTATGTCTCCGCCCTGCAGGCAGTCCACAGCCTGGTTCATCAACCGGTCAGGATCGACCGGCTTTTCAGGGATGCGTGGCTTTGGATCCCTTCCGTTCATGAGATCGTCCAGTTCCTGAAGATCTTCCTTGTATGTCCGGTTGTCAGGATCCAGTTCGAGCGCGCGCTTTATCCATTTGAGCGCGGCATCCCGGTCCTTTTCCGTTCCGTCTCCCTGATAATACTTTACAGACAGCACCTTGCAAGCTTCGGGGTAGTCTCCCTCGGCGGCTCTCTTCATCCATTCAAAGGCAAGCTTCCTGTCGACAGGAGTTCCCCAGCCCTTTGCGTAGCAAACGCTGAGATTGTGCATAGCCAGAGGAAAGTCCATCCGAGCAGCCTGTCTGAAGCAGGCAAAGGCCTCATCGTTTTCGTCTTTGGAAAGATGATCCATGCCCTCATTCACAAGGTTTGCTGCGTCCCGCTTGTCAGGCGTCCTCAGCTCCCGGATGATGCTGCTCAGGTTCTCCCGATACAGCCGGTTGTCCGGAGCGATGTCCCTGAGCTTCTGAGCCCAGTAAAGAGCCTTCTTCATGTCCTTCTCCTTGCCGAACATGAAGGTGTCGAAACGGTTCTGCCGTGCCTTTTCGTAACCCCGTTCAGCCGACTGCTCCATCCACTTGTTGTACATGTCGAAGTCCATCTCGATGCCCCTGCCGTTGGCGTAGCACAGAGCAAGATCGTACATTCCGAGGGCAGAGCCCATCAATGCGGCGGACTCGAAGAGCCTGAAGCCTTTTTTCTCCTCGCCGTCATCCATGGCCTTGATACCGTCATTTATGCACTTGTCGGCATCCATGCCCTTTGAGATCTCCTGTTCGATCTCTTCCAGAGTCTGCTTGTATTCCGGATTCTCGCCATCCAGCTCGACAGCCTTCTTTGCCCATACTGCGGCCAGGTTGATGTCCTTTGACACTCCGTTTCCTTCCCTGTATTTCATCGCAAGGGTCCTGCAGGCCGGCCGGTAGTCCATGTCGGCAGCCTTCTTCATGAGTTCGAAGCTTCTGACCTTGTCCACCTCGACGCCCTGTCCGTTGGCATAGCAGACCGAAAGGTTGTTGAGTCCCGTGGGGTCATCCTTTCCTGCAGCCCGGGTGAAATATGAGACTGCAGTCCGGTAGTCTCCGCTCCTGTAGGCTTCCATGCCCTTGTCGATCAGAGGCTGGATCTCTTTTGTGATCCTTTCCTTTTCCATTTCAGCTCTCAGGAAAGCCACATTATCCCGGTAGCCCCGGTTAGCCTTGTTGGCATCCCGTGCTCTTTCCATCCATTCAAGGCTCTTGTCCAGGTCCTTCCGGCAGCCCTTGCCGTAATAATACTTGTCAGCCAGGAAGCCGAAAGCTTCCCGGTAGCCTTTTTCGGCGGCCATCAGAGTCCACGAGAAGCTGACGTCATCGTCAGCCGGCACCCGGTCCCCGTCGGCGTACATGACGCCAAGCTGATACATGGCAGCGGCATAGCCTCTGTCGGCTGCCTGCCTGAACCGCTTGAATGCCCTGGCGCTGTCTCCGCTCTTAAGCCGGGCCATGCCTTTTTCATATATGATTCTTGGATCGTTGGTGAATTTTGCCATATCTGTCCAAACCGTTCCTTAATGATTTTTCGGCATATATTTTAGCATCTGGAGGGATATAAAGCAACGAGAAGGACACACGGAGTATCGGCGGGGAGGAGCGTCTCAAAAGATTCTCAGACGACGTCAAAAAAGTTTTGGAAAAAGTGTTGACATATATATCGGGAGGCGATATACTAGAATCACGATATATCGAGAACCGATATATCGAGGAACGAAATAAGGAGGCTCAGCATGAATGAGAACATTGTGCTGACGGAATCGACTTTTTATATACTCCTGAGCCTGGTATATCCCAGACACGGATACGGCATCATGCAGGAGGTCGAGAAGATGTCCAACGGCAGGGTAAGGCTCCGGGCCGGAACACTGTACGGCGCGCTTAATGCGCTGAGCGAAAAGCGCTGGATAAGACAGCTGCCCGCAGAGCCCGGAAGCAGGAAAAAGGAATATGCAATAACGCAGGAGGGTCTTGCAGCCCTCAGAGCGGAGTCGGACAGACTCAACGAACTGGCAAGTAACGCGGCAACGGTATTGGGAGGATTGGAAGATGGCAGAGCTTAAGACAGTATACAAATGGATGTGGGTATGGGATTTCGAAAAGGAAGAGGAATGGCTCAATGAGATGGCGATGCAGGGCTGGGCACTCGTCTCGGTCGGCTTTGCGAAGTATACCTTTGAAAGGTGCGAGCCGGGCGAATACACGATAAGGCTCGAGATGCACGGAGCCGATCCTTCATACATATCATTCATGGAGGATGCGGGAGCTGAATACATAGGAAGGCTCTTTGCCTGGATATATCTCAGAAGAAAGAGCGAATACGGACCTTTCGACCTGTTCTCCGATATCGATTCAAGGATCAGCCATCTGGACAGGATAGGAAGGATGCTCAGGCTCATCGGAGGAGCCAACCTGATGATAGGCCTTGCAAACTCGATCGGAAACCCTGTAGCCAGAATGGGCTGGCTGAATCTGATCTGCGCGACACTGCTCTTCTACGGATTGGGCAGGATCGACGGAAAGAAGGAGCAGCTGTTAAGAGAAAGAAGGATCAGGGAATAGTTCCCGTTACGGATACACTATGGAGAGGACTGCAAGTCAGTCCTCTTCTTGTTTATAAGGTCAAGTGATATAATAAAAGAGTAATAAAAAAACAGAAAGGGGGAGGAAGCAATGAAGATACCCAACCGGGCACTAACAGTGATAAGGAAGCTGAAGGATGCCGGTCATAAGGCATATTTGGTAGGCGGAAGCGTAAGGAACTACTATCTCGGCCTTCCCCTGAGCGATATAGACATAACCACCGATGCCCTGCCGCGGGAAGTCGAACAGCTTTTTTCGGATCGCACCGTCATTGAGACGGGGATCAGGCACGGTACGGTAACAGTCCTGGTGGACGGCGAACCTGTCGAGATAACGACCTTCAGGACCGAGAACGGTTATTCGGATCACAGACGACCGGATGAGGTCACTTTCGTAAGCGACCCGAAAGAGGATGTATCGAGAAGGGATTTCACCATCAACAGCCTTCTGTATGATCCGGATACAGGCCTGACCGACTATTTCAAAGGCATGGAAGACCTTGAAAGCGGGATCATAAGAGCGATAGGAGATCCCGACTCAAGGTTCAATGAGGATCCTTTGAGGATACTGAGAGCAATAAGGTTCGCTTCGCAGTTTGGATTCGCAATCGAAGAAGGTACGGCTGATTCCCTCCACAGGAACAGAGATCTTCTGAAAGAGATCTCTGCGGAGAGGATATTCGCCG
>CAZDOS010000067.1:0-1427 GCA_964507095.1 uncultured Oscillospiraceae bacterium
TATTTCTCGAGAACGGCGATGAGCCCGTACTCAACGTCGAAGTACTGGATGCGAGAGCCGGCAACAATATTTACAAGCTCAGAAATACTTCCCGCACGCAAGAAGTGAGAATGAACAACGGCGGAGTGATAGTTTCCCAGAAGTTCGCTATAAATAACGGATTGAAAGAGGGAGACTATATCACCATAGAATCTTCAAAGGGCATCAAGGCGGAAGTGAAGGTAAATGACATCTGCGAGATGTATTTCCAGCACTATCTGTTTATTTCCGAAGATTATTATTCGCTCGTATTTGATGAACCCATCCATTACACGAATATTGCAGTCAAGAATTCAGGTGACGGGGAACATCTCATGTCGCTTGCGGACAGAAGAGATGACGTAAAGAGCGTTGTTGATTTCTCCTCGATGGAGGAGCAGTTCAATACGATGATAGAAGCGCTCGATTACATCATCCTTGTAATAATACTGACTGCAGGCGCACTGGCATTCGTGGTTCTTATAAACCTGACGCAGGTCAATATAAGTGAGAGAACAAGAGAGATAGCAACGCTTAAGGTGCTCGGATTCAGGGATCTGGAGGTCGACCGCTATCTTTTCAACGAGATCTTCCTGATGGCAGTTATCGGAGGCCTCGTCGGACTGCCGCTTGGAGTGCTCGAACATCACTTCATAATGAACATCATCAATATGGAGATGATAATGTTCGGAAACAACATCAAGTTCGCCAGTTTTGCATATGCCTTCGGAATAACGATACTGTTCACACTTATCGTTTTGCTGCTCACCAAAAAGCCGCTCAGAGATATAAAAATGATTGAATCGCTCAAATCGGTGGAATAATCTGTTATAATGGTAAAAACCAATAGATGAAGGAGAAATATACAATGGCATCTAAAAGATTGAGTTTTGTAGCAGGATTACTTCAGATAGTTGCAGGTGCAGCCCTCATAGCTGCAGGCGTTTGCGCACTTCTCGCCGCTATACAGAAGCGCCAGAGATGGGAATAAGAACACAGGATCGTATATTGTCCTTTAATACCTTTTAAAAAATGTTTTGATTTTAGGGTTTACAAACAGCTCCAAATGTTGTAAGATAACATTCGTTGCTGAGATGCCTCTGTAGCTCAGTTGGTAGAGCAGGGGACTGAAAATCCCCGTGTCGTTGGTTCGATTCCGACCGGAGGCACCAAGCAAAGATCCTCGGGTTCTCAAGAGGAATCCGAGGATCTCTTTTTCTCTTAGACCGTGATATCAGTTACCATTTTGGAAACTTTGTAAAGGGTAAAAATGTTGCTCTGAGAGCTCAAAAAAACACTTTACAAAAACCCAAAAAGAGTATATCATTTATCTCACGGTCGCAAGACCAGGTCATATGCGGGTTTAGCTCATCTGGTAGAGCGCCACCTTGCCAAGGTGGAGGTAGCGA
>CAZDOS010000067.1:1437-6839 GCA_964507095.1 uncultured Oscillospiraceae bacterium
GTATGTTATAATCAAAATAGTGAGAAACGTTAGATGAGGCGCCATAGCCAAGTGGTAAGGCAAGAGTCTGCAAAACTCCTATGCACCGGTTCAAATCCGGTTGGCGCCTCCATATAAAAGACAGAGACTGTGGTCTTTGTCTTTTTTCTTTATATATGCTATTATTTCAGCAGAAATCATTTCGAGGTGGATATGGCAAAGGAGAAGCTTAAGACCGTATATGTGTGCACGAACTGCGGTGAGGTCTATCACAGATGGCAGGGTCAGTGCAGCTCATGCAAGGAGTGGAACACTCTCATTGAGGATGTCATAGTCGAATCGCCTGACAAGAAGTCAGTGAGCCGCACTCTATCTTCAAATATGGACTTCAAGGATCTGTCATCCGTTGACGCAAACGAAGAAAAGAACAGGATAAAGACAGGCATCGGAGAGCTGGACAGGGTCCTGGGAGGCGGAATAGTCAGGGGATCGGGAATGCTGATAGGAGGCGAGCCCGGTGCCGGCAAATCGACCATGCTGCTTCAGATATGCGGTAATCTTGCATCCGGATATGATGTTGTATATATAAGCGGTGAAGAGAGCCTGTCCCAGATCAAGCTGAGAGCCAACAGGCTTGGGATCGACGGAAAAAACATAAAGATCGCCACGGATACAGATGCATTGCAGATAGCGGCATCAATTGAAGCCAACAGACCTGACGTGGTCGTCATCGATTCTATTCAGACCATGAACTGTTCGACCGTTCAGTCGAGCCCAGGAAGCGTCTCTCAGGTCAGGGAAAGCACTGCAGCCATCCTTTCTGCAGCTAAGAAAGCTGACACGGCAGTATTCATTGTAAGCCATGTCAACAAGGACGGCGCCATAGCCGGTCCTAAGGTCCTGGAACACGTAGTTGACACCGTCCTGTACTTCGAAGGAGACAGGATGCTGCCATACAGGATACTCAGAGCGAGCAAAAACAGGTACGGCTCCACCAACGAGATCGGAATGTTTGACATGACGAACAAGGGAATAGTGGAAATACCCAATCCTTCCATGATGCTCCTTGAAGACAGGGGAAAGGACGTTTCAGGAAGCTGTGTTACATGCATCGTTGAAGGCTCGAGACCGATCCTTACCGAGATACAGTCCCTCGCGACAAAGACAGGCTTTGCGGTCCCCAGAAGGACTGCCTCAGGCATCGATTATAACAGGGTAAACCTTCTTATAGCAGTTCTTGAAAAAAGGGCAGGAGTTGCCCTTGGAGGCGTTGACGTTTACCTCAATGTTGTCGGCGGACTTGAGATCGATGACACTTCCACGGACCTTGCAATCGCTCTGAGCATTTACTCGTCGGTCGCTGACAAGGCAATACCGGATGACATGGTATGTTTCGGAGAGATAGGTCTTGGAGGAGAAGTAAGAAATGTCTCCAATGTCGACCTCAGGCTCAGGGAGATCAGAAGGCTGGGCTTCAGGAAAGTCATCATGCCTAACCGGCGGAAAAAGGGAATAGACCCTGACAGCTATAATCTGGAGATATACGGAGTAAGCAATATAAGACAGGCAATCTTGCTCATCTGAAGGGTCATGAACGCTGAATGAAAATGACGCGGCCTACTATTCAGCACATATATATGGGGGTAAATATCAATGATATTCATTATCATACTGCTCCTCGCTGTGGGTGCAATCATCATAAGATACGGTTATATAGTCTGGATAAAAGAGGATCTGACTGTACTGCATGATTATCATTCGAACAAGCTGTCAGAAGAGAACAAAAAGGCATTCTGCACCATTATGGGCGTAGGTCTAATTCTTGTCGGGGCAGGTATAGCCATATACGGTATCCTATTGTCATTCAGTCCATCGATCAAGGTCCTGATACCTATGGCGGCCGGCTTTGTAATAGGCCTTGTGATGATGGTCTATGCCATTCTAAAATACAACAAATAAACTCAGATAAACTCAAAAGGGCGGAACCTGTAAGGCTCCGCCCTTTTGATGTCAATGGAGGACTATATAACTGTCAGTTCACCGTTTTCCACATCAACGGTGAATACTGTGTTAGGAACAGGGTTTGTGGCAATGATTGCCTTTGCAAGCAATGTTTCCACATTGGCCTGAATGAATCTCTTGAGCGGTCTTGCACCATAGACTTCGTCATAGCCGTTATCTATGATGTACTGTTTGGCATCATCCGTGATGCTAAGCCCAAGCTGCTTTTCTGCAAGTCTCTTGGCCAGCTTGTCTATCATGAGGTCAACTATGCCGGAGATCTCATTCTTGCTCAGAGGCTTATAGAACACTATTTCGTCAAGCCTGTTGAGGAATTCCGGTCTGAAGGAAGTCCTGAGAAGACCGTTGACTGCATCCTTGGCTTCCTGTGAGATCTCTCCGTTTTCGATACCTGAAAGGATGTACTGGGAACCGAGGTTGGATGTCAGGATTATTATCGTGTTCTTAAAGTCAACTGTACGTCCCTGGCTGTCTGTAACTCGACCGTCATCCAGGATTTGGAGAAGCACGTTGAAAACATCAGGATGCGCCTTTTCGACCTCATCGAACAGAACAACAGAGTATGGCTTTCTTCTAACTGCCTCGGTAAGCTGACCGCCTTCCTCATAGCCTACATATCCAGGAGGCGCTCCGATCAGACGGCTGACGGAGAATTTCTCCATGTACTCGCTCATGTCTATCCTTACGATGTTGTTTTCGTCATCGAAAAGGCTCTCTGCAAGTGCTTTTGCAAGCTCTGTCTTGCCGACGCCTGTAGGTCCGAGGAAAAGGAATGAACCGATAGGTCTGTTGACATCCCGGATACCGGCACGTGAACGCAGTATGGCCTCGCTGACCTTCCTTACGGCTTCATCCTGTCCGATAACGCGCTTGTGAAGGATGCTTTCAAGTGAAAGAAGCTTTTCTCGTTCTCCTTCAACAAGCTTTGCAACAGGTATTCCGGTCCATTTGGAGATTATCTTCGCTATCTCATCTTCCGTGACAGAATCTCTGAGCAGGGAAGAATCGCCTTTGTTGATCTCCTCTTCAAGCTCAGCAAGCTGTTTGTTAAGCTCAGGGAGCTTTCCGTATTTCAGCTCAGCAGCCTTGTTTAGGTCATACTCTCTTTCAGCCTTGTCCATCTGCGCATTTACGCTGTCGATCTCTTCACGGACCTTCTGGATCCTGCTGATGGCATTCTTTTCCGAATCCCATTTTGCCTTCATTTCTGAAAGCTCGTCACGCATCTCTACAAGTTCCTTCTGAAGCGCGTTCAGTCTTTCGATGGAAAGGTTGTCTGTTTCATGCTTGAGAGCAGCTTCCTCGATTTCCAGCTGCATGATCTTTCTCTGAAGGGAATCTATCTCAGCAGGGGATGAATCTATCTCCGTCCTTATCATTGCACAGGCTTCATCAACGAGGTCAATGGCCTTGTCCGGAAGGAAACGGTCAGTAATGTATCTGTTGGAAAGGACTGCAGCCGAGATAAGCCGTGAGTCGTGTATCTTGACGCCGTGGAAGACCTCGTACTTTTCCTTGATGCCTCTGAGTATCGATACGGTATCCTCTACGCTTGGCTCATCTACCATGACAGGCTGGAACCTTCTTTCAAGGGCTGCATCCTTTTCTATGTACTTCCTGTACTCATCAAGAGTTGTAGCACCGATACAGTGAAGTTCTCCTCTTGCCAGCATTGGCTTCAGAAGGTTGCCTGCATCCATTGCTCCTTCGCTCTTGCCGGCACCGACTATGGTGTGGAGCTCATCTATGAACAGGATGATCTCGCCCTCGCTCTTCTTGACTTCATTGAGAACGCTCTTGAGCCTTTCCTCAAATTCACCTCTGTATTTTGCACCGGCCACAAGGGAACCCATGTCCAGACTGAATATCTTCTTGTCCTTGAGATTTGCCGGAACATCTCCGTTTACGATCCTTATTGCAAGTCCCTCGGCTATTGCAGTCTTACCGACGCCAGGCTCACCGATAAGGACAGGATTGTTCTTTGTCTTTCTGGACAGGATCATAATGACATTTCTTATCTCGTCGTCACGTCCTATCACAGGGTCAAGCTTCTGTTTTCTTGCCATGTCGACAAGATCCTGTCCGTATTTTGACAGCGCATCATAGGTGCTTTCAGGATTGTCTGTCGTGACTCTTGTGTTTCCACGGACTTCCTGAAGAGCAACGAGGAATCGGTTCTTGTCGATATTGAATTTCCTGATGAGGTCCAGAAGCTCCTTGTCAGAAGCGTTTAAGATGCCGAGGAATATGTGTTCGACAGAGACATATTCATCGCCCATCGTCCGAGCTTCGTTTTCCGCGCTGTTCATGACAGCTTCAGTAGAGTTTGAAACGTATATCTTTCCAACTTCTCCGCTCATGTGGACCTTTGGCAGGGAAGAGATCCTCTGTCTGACTGCATCAGCAAAGGAATCGGCAGGAACGCCCATCTTTCCCAGAAGCTGCTTTATGAGGCTCTGGTCCTGATCCAGAAGAGCATACAGGATATGCTCAGGCTGCATCATCTGATTGGAATATTCAGTTGCGATGCTCTGAGCTTTTTCAACCGCTTCGTATGATCTCTGTGTGAGTTTATTAAGGTTCATTCAATCATCTCCTCTGATCACTTGTTGCTGTGAATGTAGTTTATGTATTTTCTTTCAGTCTCGATCGTTGCCGTCTCCTGAGAGACAGGGTAGAGGCTGAAGAAATCGTTAAGGCATTTATCGAAGAAATCGATATATCCTGCGATCGACCTTCCGTAATTGGAATAATCGATGCCTGGCCCCGCCTTTAACAGTCTCTGGTATCTTCCTTCGCCGATGGAGTATTCGCCGCTTTTAAGTCCGGCATATCTTATCTCAATGTTGGTCCATACGTTGAAGAAAGCGTCGATTATATTCAACAGATCGGAATTCTGGCTTCTTAAGGATACTTTCAGCTTTCCGATATATTCTCGGTCTTCGATTATCTCGAGTGAATATCTGATATTTGGCTTATACTTGTACTTTATGCTGGACCTCATATTGATCAGAGAACTGCTTCCAAGGGCCTGAAGGATCAGGGAAGTGTTGTCCGAGAGATACTTGTCCATCGAATCATAAATTGAGCCGATCACATTCTCGTTGGTTACATATCCGAGATGTTCGGCGAGGATCCTGTTTATGAGATTGGATCTGCTGGTACCGTTTCTGGCTGCCAGAGCGTCAATGCTGTATATGACCCGGTCATCCAAAACGATGCTGTATACTGATTTTCCCATCATCTCACCTCCAGGAAAATTGTAAATCTGGTTATATAATTTGTCAATCGAATTATATAATCTTTCATACAAATTTAACAAGTACAAATAAAGGACCGGCAGGGAATGATATGATCCTCCTAAAGTAGACAATGGAAAAATCCAAAATCTACTTTAGGAG
>CAZDOS010000068.1:0-6560 GCA_964507095.1 uncultured Oscillospiraceae bacterium
GACAATGTCAAAGTGTTCCCTGTTCCTGCCGAGAAAGGCCTCCGCAGTCGTGTTATATACCTTGACGCCGTCCTTTATGCCGCATCTCTTTATATTTCCGTTTATGACCGCCACGGCCTTCCTGTCCCGGTCGATGAAAGTGCAGCTCTTCGCTCCCCTTGAAAGGCTCTCTATCCCCATCTGGCCGCTTCCAGCAAACAGGTCCAGCACCCTGGCGCCCGGCACCTGAAACCCTATGGAAGAGAATATGCCTTCCTTAACCCTGTCTATGGTAGGACGTGTCGACAATCCTTCCGGTGCATCGAGCTTTGTGCCTCTGTATTCTCCGCTGATCACTCTCATAGCTGTTCTTCCTCGTTATTGAAAAAGTCATAGACTGTCTGAGCGTCCTTCCGGCTTATGCCGTTCACCCGGCTTAGCTCCTCGACTGACGCGAGCCTTACATTGGCAAGTGTCCTGAAGTGTCTGGTGAGCCGCTCCGCCTTCTTCGGTCCTATTCCCGGTATCTTTTCAAGGGTGACTGAATATGACTTCTTCTTGGCCACTTTTCTCTGATACTCTATGGAGAACCTGTGCACCTCATCCTGGATCTCCGTGACGAACTTGAAGATAGATTTATGCATTGCGATTGCTATCTCACTGTCATCAAATACCATCCGCCTGGTCCTGTGCTTCGAATCCTTGACCATTCCAAACATCGGAACGTCCTCAAAGCTCGTTCCCTTGAGTGCCCGTCTCACTGCCGAAAGCTGCCCCTTTCCTCCGTCCAGGAATATGGCGTCAGGCTTTACTGAGAATTGTCCCTTTGTACCCTTGTCGTACTCATTGACTCTCCTGGTCAGGGTCTCTGCCATGGATGCGTAATCGTCAGTCCCCCGCACGGTCTTCATTTTGAAGTGCCTGTAGCCGCTCTTTTTCGGCCTGCCGTTTTCAAATACCACCATTCCGGCAACGCTGGTTCCGTCGCCCCAGTTTGAGATATCGTAGCTTTCTATGACATTGAGAGGCTTTCCGAGCCCGAGGAGATTCCCCAACTCATCGATATATCTCTGGCCCTTGTCCAGCCTTCCGGTATCCCTGGCAAGTCTTTCCATCCGGTTCGTCTTTGCCATTGAGATGATCTTGACGTTGTCGCCTCGCTGTACCTTTTGGATGTTTATCTTTCTTTCGCTCTTCTTCCGGATGTACTCCGTTATGGCTTCATCTGCCGGCATCTCATCCAGCATGACGTTCTTGGGAGGGACTTCCATGGAATAGAACTGAACCAGGAACTCATCCCTGACATCCTCCACATTGTCTTCGCCCATGAAGACATGCTCCTTCTTGTCCATCAGCCTGCCGTTACGGTATCTGAGCACGGCAACACAGCAGTTCGAGCCGCTTCCCACGACAGCGATGAAGTCATGACTCGAGAGGTTCTCGTTAACGACGTTCTGCCCTGCCGAGAGCTTGTTTATGGCATTAATCTGATCCCTGATGAGAGCTGCTTTCTCGAAGTTGAGGTCCTCCGCGGCCTCCTCCATGTTCTTCTGGAGCATGGACACTATCTTGTCAGTATCCTGCCTTATGAAGTGGACCCGGGAGTCGATTATCTCGTTGTAGTCCTGCTTGGATATCCTTCCGGTGCAAAGGCCCATGCACTTGTTTATATGATAATTAAGGCACGGCCTTTCCTTTCCGAAATCCCTTGGGAACACCCTGTTGCAGTCCGGAAGCTTGAATACCTGCTGTGTGGTCTCAACCAGCTCCCTTACCCGGAAACTGGACATGTATGGACCCAGGTACCTTGAGTCATCAAGCACCTGGTATTCCGCAGTTATCCTCGGATAGTCCTCCTTGGATATCTTTATGAAGTTGTAGCCTTTGTCATCCTTCAGAAGGATATTGTATTTCGGTGAATGCATCTTTATCTGGCTGCATTCAAGGGTAAGTGCCTCAAATTCCGAATTTGTCACGATGACGTCGAAAGAATAGGCATTCTCAACCATCTTCGCGACCTTCGGAAGATGCTCGTTGCCCTCCCTGAAATACTGGCTTACCCTTACTTTCAGTCTCTTTGCCTTGCCGATGTATATGATCTCATCATGCTTGTCGCGGATGATGTATACACCCGGAAGCAAAGGGAGACTCATGGCCTTGTCATATAACTCTTTTTTGGTCATTGACGCCTCCGTTAAAAAAAGGCCCGTAGAATGCCGGTATGCGGCATGCCACGGGCATATAGATCCTTATTCGATCGATCAGTCGCTGAATCCTGTGTTGACAAGCTTGATAAGAGCTTCAACAGCAGCCTCTTCATCCGGACCGTCAGCGATGACTCTAATCCGAGTGCCACCAACTATGCCGAGTGAAAGAACACCCAACAGACTCTTTGCATTAACTCTTCTGTCTTCCTTCTCTACCCAGATAGATGACTTGAATTCATTTGCCTTCTGAATGAAGAAAGTTGCAGGACGGGCATGCAGACCAACCTGATTTTCAACAGTGACATCCTTATAGAACATTTAAATATCTCCTCGAATAATATAAGTGGTTAAATATATTTCCTTGTTTCGTATTTTATATCATGTAAAATGATTAGTCAATAAGCACAATACGATTTCAATTTTTTGACTACTTCTGCACATATTCACTTTGTCTATTTTGTACAATTTGCGACTTAGTTTTCAACATGCTTATGCAGTTTATCCAAAATCGTGCCCGTTTTGTTGTAAAAATGCGTTATTCGCCCTTCTCCATGTACTTTTCGTACAGATCGGGTCTCTTGAGCCTGGTCCTCTTGAGGGAATCCGCTTTCCTGAAATCAGCGATGTTCTTCGCGTGTCCGGAAAGCAGCACTTCGGGAACGCTCCTGCCTCTCCACTCTCTTGGTTTCGTGTACTGGGCATGCTCCAGAAGGCCGCTGTAATGGCTCTCGTCAGTAAAGCCTTCTTCGCTGGCAAGGACTCCGGGAAGCATCCTGCATACTGCGTCCGTTATGACAAGGGCAGGCAGTTCGCCTCCGGTAAGCACATAGTCTCCTATGGATATCTCCATGTCGGCGATCTCCTCCACGACTCTCTCATCTATGCCCTCATAGTGTCCGCAGACGATCGTGATGGCTTCCTTTCTGGCAAGCTCCTTGGCAAGCTCCTGGGTGAAAGGCTTGCCCGCCCGCGAGGTAAAGATGACGAACGGCTTTACACCGTTTTCCTCTTCTATTGCCTTGCAGCAGTCGTATACAGGCTGAGCCTGCATGACCATGCCGGGACCGCCTCCGAACGGAGTGTCATCCACGTTCCTGTGCTTGTCCAGAGTGTAATCCCTGATGTCATAGGTCTTTATCTCGACCTTGCCTGAGTTCCTCGCTCTTCCGATAATGCTGGTGGAAAGGACATTCTCACACATTGCAGGAAAGAGCGTTGCGATGTTAATCTTCACCGAACATTCCCTCTATGACCTTGACTCTGATCTTCTTCTCCTCTATATCAGTTGAGACAAGAAACTCGTCTACCGCAGGAAAATAGAATTCAGCGCCCTCGCTGTTCCTTATGGTATATACGTCACTGGCTCCGAAGTTGTCCACCGAAATCACGGTACCGATGACAGAATCCCTGTCGTCGTCGATGACAGTGCATCCAATGAGGTCGGCAACAAAATAGCTTCCTTCCTCCAGCTCGATCTCGTCTCTGTCGAGATATAGCGTCTTTCCCACCAGTTTCCTGGCCGTGTCGACATCGTTGATCCCGGCGAACTTGATTATGACCATGTTCTTCCGGGTCCTGACGGACTCAGCCTCCATGGCCTCATACTTCATCCTGTTCTTCTGGATATAGAAGGTGTCGAACTCCTCAAGGAACTCCGGATAGTCAGCCCAGGGATAGACCTTCACCTCTCCCTTTATGCCGAATACCGTAACTATCTCACCCGTTTCGATATAATTCATCAAAGTCTCCGTAAATACTCAAAAAGAGGGGTCCAGCAAATAGACCCCTAATCTTTTCTCTCTCTTCTAAGATCTTGGAACGCTCTGTCTAATCTATCTCGACAGCGACCTTGACCCCGGCTCTTGAAGCCGCAGCCTTTATAACTGAACGAATAGCCTTTGCGATGCGTCCCTGCTTTCCGATGACACGACCCATGTCGCCTTCTGCTACCGTGAGATGATAAACTATGACTCCCTCATCATTGACTTCATCTACGGTGACTCTGACAGAGTCCTTGTCCTCTACAAGACCTTTGGCGATGTTTATAAGCAGTTGCTCCATCAAAAGCCCTCCAGATGATTAGATGATGTTGTTCTTCTTAAGCAAAGCCTTTACTGTATCTGTCGGCTGAGCGCCTGTTGCGATCCACTTCTTTGCCTTCTCAGCATCGATAACGAGTACTGAAGGATCCTTTGTAGGATCGTATGTTCCGATCTCCTCGATGAATCTGCCGTCTCTAGGGAATCTTGAGTCAGCAACTACAACTCGGTAGAAAGGATTCTTCTTTGCGCCCATACGACGAAGTCTAATTTTTACAGCCATTTTAAAACCTCCATAACTGTCATATATCAAGTATCTCTCAATATATTAGATAAATATTATAAACTGTTTCATCTGCCCCTGAGCATCCTTGAAAATGCCTTAGGGTTCTTTGTGTACTGTTTCATCATCTTCTGCATCTGCTCGAACTGACGAAGCAGTTTATTGACATCCTGTACAGTAGTACCGGATCCCCGTGCTATCCTTCTCTTCCTCTTAGGGTCGATCAACGACGGTTTCTCTCTCTCTTTTTTGGTCATTGAATAAATGATAGCTTCGGTCTTTCTGATCTCCTTTTCAGCCTTTTCCTCATCCTCTTCGGATATCTGTGAAGCGCCCGGCATCATCGAGATCATAGCCTGAATGCCGCCCATCTTCTTCATCTGCTGCATTTGGAGAAGCATGTCGTTCATGTCGAACTTGTTCTTCAGCATCCTGTCAGCAGTTTCCTGAGCCTGTTTCTCGTCAAACTCGCTCTGGACCTTGTCAATGAACGAAAGCATGTCGCCCATGTCAAGGATCCTGTTTGCCATCCTGTCCGGATAGAACACGTCCAGATCATCGAGCTTCTCACCCGTTCCGACGAACTTTATCGGCTTTCCGGTGACGGCCTTAACCGAAAGGGCTGCGCCTCCTCGTGAGTCACCGTCAAGCTTTGTGATGATCACTCCGTCAAGTCCAATGGTCTCATTGAACTCTCTGGCGACGTTGACCGCATCCTGACCTGCAAGAGCATCGATGACCAGTATGGTCTCGGTGACCGGGATGGTCGCCTTGATGTTGGTCAGCTCCTGCATAAGCTGCTCATCGATATGAAGTCGTCCGGCAGTATCGAGTATCAGTATGTCGTTGCCGTAGTCCCTGGCGTGATTGTACGCCTGCTTTGCGACGATGACAGGATCTGTCTGTCCCATCTGGAACACCGGAACGCCGGCCTGATTACCGACGATCTCCAGCTGTTCGATAGCTGCAGGACGGTAGATGTCCAATGCTGCGAGAAGAGGTCTGTGTCCCTGTTTCAGAAAGTACTTGGCAAGTTTACCTGAGTGGGTGGTCTTGCCTGCACCCTGAAGTCCGCACATCATAATGACGGTCGGTCCGTGATTTGCGAACTTGATACGGGAGTTTTCGCTTCCCATGAGACTGATGAGCTCTTCCCTGACAATCTTGACGACCTGCTGTGCAGGCGTAAGAGAGTCCATTACCTCAGCGCCGTTAGCACGCTCGCTGACAGTCTTGATAAAATCCTTCGCAACGGCCATGTTTACATCGGCCTCAAGAAGCGCTATGCGCACCTCTCTCATTGCGACCTTGATATCCTCTTCTGTCAGTTTGCCCTTGTTACGAAGCTTCTTGAAAGCATTCGTAAGCTTCTGCGTCAAAGAATCAAAAGCTGCCATCAGTACCTCCTATCCGTTGGTAATGCTGTCACACAGAGCCACGATCTTGCCTACCGACTCTGAGATCGGGTCACCAGGCATCGAAAAGCCCAGGTGATGTTCGACAATGCTCTGTGACAGAGCCTTGATCTGCTCGACATCGCTGAGGATGTTTCTGTATTTCCGTGCAAAGCCTATCTGATCCTCAAGTTCCACGAGAACGCTCTCGCCGCGCTTGATGGAATCACGGACGCCCTGCCTGGTGATACCGAAGTTTGCTGCAATTTCAGAAAGAGAAAGATCCATGTTGTAATACTGTTGCATCATATCCTTCTGCTTATCGGTGAGAACATCGCCGTAGAAGTCCAAAAGATACGATAATTCCAAGTTTTTCATTTAGCTTCCTCCTTTCTGTAAAGTAAAATTACTTTACAAACTGACAATTATTATATATATATTTTTAGTCTTTGTCAACCCTTTTTATATTAATTTTCATTACTATCGATGGTAATTTTTTACCATCTGCTCCATTCGGGACTGTCATGTAAAACAATTCACAAACTGTAAATTTGTGCTTGACATTGCATTGCCTATATGTTACTATTCTTAGGCAATAAGTTTGCGCTTGTAGCTCAGGTGGATAGAGCAACTGCCTTCTAAGCAGTGGGTCAGGGGT
>CAZDOS010000069.1:0-6169 GCA_964507095.1 uncultured Oscillospiraceae bacterium
AGTTTTTTACCCACCCCTGGTAGAACCAGGGGTTTATTCATGCTATAAGCGCCAATGAAACAGCCGCCGCGGAACAATCCGCGGCGGCTTTGCTTGTTAAACAGTTATTATCAGAACTGCCGGTCCTTCTTCGGAAGCTTTATCCAGAGGACGGCAATCACGGCTGCCATTATGGCAAGGCACACTATGTATGCTATGTCATATGAGCCGAAGGTATCGTACATCCTGCCGGAGAATATCGGGGCGAACACGCCGCCCAGAGAGATCATCCGGCTGTAAGGTCCCATTATGGCCCTGTAATCCTTCTTGCCGAAGATGCCCGGAATGGACATCGGGAATACAACGGCTCCGAATATGCATCCGAAGGCGATTCCAAGGACCACGAGACCGAGCATCGGAGTGAATCTGCACATCCACAGTCCGAGCAGTGCAAGCGCAAGCGTCAGACAGGCCCAGCAGAAGGCTATCCTTATTCCGAATCTGTCGAACAGTCTTCCGAGAACTATCTTTCCAGCCGCCATCGCCAGCATTCCTACGCTCATGAAGTTGGCGCTGAACACCAGCGAATAGCCCTTGTCCTGAAGATGAGGAGAGATCGAGGAGTACATGACATTCATGCAGACTCCCAGAAGCACCGCAATCACGGCGATGATCCAGTAGATAGGCATCTTTCTGGCTTCCCGGTAGGTGTAGCCCGTCCGAGGAGACCGTACAGACCGGTCCGCTTCTGTCTTCTCATCCCGTTCATGGAGCTTCGGGTCCGTGTAAGGGACCAGCCCCATCTCCTCCGGCCTCAATTTGAGGAACAGGAATATGCACGGAATTGCCAGGACTGCCATGACGATGGCAAGTATCCTGTAGGTGTTTCTCCACCCCATATTCGTAATGAGCTGACCGGCAAGCGCGTTGAATATGGCGCCTCCGAAGCCGGAGCCCATCGAGGCGAGACCAAGCGCAAGGCCTACCTTGTCGGTGAACCAGTTGTTGATGAGAAAGGTCATCGGAAGTATGGTCACCAGGCACATCGCTATGCCGTTGAGCAGATAAGTGACATACAGAAGATATATGTTGGACGCGAAGCTGTTCGCAAAGTAGGCGGCCACCATCAGCAGGATGGCAAGTCTCATTATCCTGACTATGTTATTCTCATTGAATATCTTTCCTGCAAAGAATGAGGCGGCCATGCTTCCCCGGCTCATCAGCGACAGCATGGTACTGACTGACTGTCTGGAGACTCCCAGATCATCGCAGATCGGCTTGATGAACAGGCTGTTGCAGTTGGATACTATGCCCATGGTCGTGGCCATGACTATGCAGCACGCGGCAACTACCACCCATCCGTAAAAGAGTTTCTTTTCCTTCAAGTCTGTTTCCTTCTCTCTGTTTTCTTTTTAAGGAATATATCACGCCAGACGAATGCCGTTCAATCAGAAAGGTCAAAAATCGTCATTTCTCACTATCGGGGAACGATTAAGGCTCTCCGATTGGGCAATTTGGTTAGCTTGTTCTTACCCCTTTTCCCCTGTAAGGATCCCGTAGGCCTCATACAGGTCGCTTGCTATGTATGTTGCCTTTTCCTTCATCTCCCGGTCCGGCATCAGCATGTCGGGGACCATTATGGATATGAATCCGCCTTCCCTGGCTGCCCTTATCCCGTTAAAGGAATCCTCCACTATATAGGTCTGTCCGGGCTCACAGCCAAGCAGCTCTGCTGCCTTCAGGAATATGTCCGGCCGCGGCTTGCTCCTTTTTACCATCTCCCCGCCGACGACCGCGTCAAAGCATACAAGCACTCCCGCCTCTCTGAGCTGCTGTGTGACAAGCGCGGACCGGGTGGATGAGGCAAGTCCCATCCTGAATCCCTCTTCATGCAGTTTCTTCAGTACGACTTCGGCGCCGGGTTTCCTGGGCAGTCTGCCTCCGTCATAGCGGCGGTGGTATTCGACGAATATCTCATCCCTGAGACTGTCAAAAGGAAAATCCTCTCCGTACTCTTCCTTGAATATCCTGCGGGATTCATTTTCGTTGACTCCAACCGTCCTGAGGTATACCGATTCGATATCCTTAAGCCCCAGTCTGTCCGCTGTCTCCTTCCAGAGCGAAAATACCGCTTTCTCGGAGTCGAATATGACTCCGTCCATGTCAAATATGACTGATTTGCCGTCCATTGTCTGTCTTTTCCTCTCTTTTCGGGTGCGATTTCCGACAGGAAAAATATATCACAGACACCTCTGCCTGCTCAATAGCACAAATTGACAAGATTTGCGCTGATGGGATATAATGACGGGGCAAATGCGGATATGGCGGAATTGGCAGACGCGCTAGACTTAGGATCTAGTACCCCGTGGTGTGCAGGTTCGACCCCTGTTATCCGCACCATACTCTGGTCCCCGAAGGGGGACCTTTTTTATGTCCTGATTCTACCAGTTCCTTTTCCGTTTTGAGATCATATGTGATATATTAATAAAAACTGACACGATCTGCCGGTCAATGACCGCGGACTGGGCTGCATGATAAACACGCCAAAAAAAGGAGAATGAAAAATGGCATACATACATATGGATCTCTACTCAAGAGCTCTTCAGCGCACGGTCTCTGTCAGGGCTTTTATTCCTGCTGACAAGACGACCTATGAAAGCCGGGCACTTCCGCCGAAGAAGCCTTTCAAGACTCTGTATCTTCTTAACGGTTACTTCGGAAGCGATATCGACTGGCTTGCCGCAGGCAAGCTCCATTATCTTGCAACGACCTTCAACATGGCAGTTATCCTCCCTTCCGGAGAAAACAAGTTCTATGTAGACCAGGTCGGCACAGGCGAAGCTTTCGGAAGGTTCATCGGTGAGGATCTTGTGGAACAGACCAGAAGGATCTTCAATCTTTCCGACAAAAGAGAGGACACTTTCATAGCCGGTCTTTCAATGGGCGGATACGGCGCGCTGAGAAACGGTCTGAAATACGCGGATACCTTCGGATATGTCGTTTCCCTTTCTCCCGGAATCGTGGACGAAGAATTTCTCGATATTGAAGCCAGGGCAAATACTCCCGGCTTCTCGGAAAGCTATGTCGCTTCTCCTGCCTTCCTTAATTCCGTATTCGGAACAGTCGAACAGCACATCGGAAGCGACAACGACATCAGGGCACTGTATGAAGGTCTTCTCAGGGAAGGAAAGCAGATACCCAGACTCTATCTTGCATGCGGAAGCGAAGACATGCTCGTCATCGGCAGCGTAAGGAAACTCAGGGACTGGCTCAATGAGCGAGGGGCCGATCTCGTATACGACGAGGGACCCGGCATACATGACTATAACTTCTGGAACGAGCATATAATACTCGCAGCAGAGAATTTCCTGCCTGTAAAATGAAGAAGACACAGATAGTACCGGATCTTTCCCGGTTTCCGGAACCGATAGCAGGTTTTATCGAGGGAGCGGAAGTCTATGACTCCAGCAGTTCCCGACAGGCCAAAGTGCTCTACATAAAAAACAAGGGTCTTTATCTAAAGGAATCCGAAGCGGGAAGGCTCAAGAATGAAGCGGACATGACCGGGTATTTCCACAGTCTGGGCATGTCGGGCGAGGTCCTTTTCTACGGCACTGTCAGCGGCAGGGACTGGATGCTCACCCGCGAGATACCCGGAGAGGACTGCATCAGCCGGAAATACCGTTCCGACCCGAAAAGGCTCTGCAGAACGGCCGCCTCTATACTCAGAGAACTTCACCGGACAGGCTTTGCGCTCTGCCCCGCAAGGGACGCCATGGACAGATACCGGCAGAGAGTCCTTGAAGGGATGGACGGAAGGTACTATTCACCCGACCGTTTTAGGGGCATCTGGGAGTTTTCTTCTCTCGAAGACACAAGGGCTGCTGCCAAGGAAGGTCTGACGGTCCTGAAGAGCGAAGTGCTCATTCACGGAGATTACTGCCTGCCGAACCTGCTGCTGAATGACTGGGAGTTTTCTGGATTCATCGACCTTGACCTTGCCGGGATCGGTGACAGGCATATCGATCTCCTGCGGTGGATCTGGTCGATGAATTACAATCTGGGCACCTGGGAATACACCGATCTTTTTCTGAACGAATACGGGATCGGACAGGCAGAGAAAGAAACACTCAGACTCTATGCCGCAATGGATATGCTCATTAAATGACAGATGCAGTCAATGATTGACATTGACGGCTTAAAATGACATAATCAAATTAACAATTAAGGGAGTGCAGTACTGCTGTCTCCTGACACGGAGGTAATATATTAGTATGAAAAAATATCTTAGTCTCATTTTTGCCGGAGTCATGGCTCTCTGCCTTGTCGCCTGTTCTTCCAAGGGACGGGCTGAGCCGGTCAAGTCAGTTCCTGATTACTATGGAACCTGGGTAGTAACAGAATTGCATTCTCTTGACGGATCCATCTCAGACGAGCGGTTTGAAATGGCACTCAATCAGATGAGAGAGAACAAACAGCTGTTCTATATGGACATCGGCGACGAATCCATCATGTACAATCCTGACGGCAACGGCGGCTACAGCGAAGTCAGCATGACGGCTGATTTTGACAACCTGCTCTTCAAGACCGGTCCTAGTGATCCGGGCATGTCTTTCAAGTACGAAGGCGGTAAGATCATCATCGATGAGCCTTCAAGCAAAGTGCAGTTCGTTCTTGAAAAGCAGTAATATCGACCGACAGTCAACAATCAATGAGCTTCTTCCAATGGAATTCTCCGGAAGGAGCTCTTTTCATTTGCCTTTAACGCTCTCCCCTGCCTTTCTGATCTTTATTCATCATAACCGGCTTATTATCTTTTCTATCCTCCGTACAAGGCAACAGTCCATATGCGAATACGAGACCCCGCAAAACAATTCTCATTAATAATCAAGATATTTATCTATTTTACCTTTTCTTCCTATGTCTTTAGATATATGGCTAGACTTCTCCACTGTATACTTTAATCAGAACAAAGGAACAACACCTTAATACAATCAAGAGATCAGTTACACGGAAAGATACAGTTTGGAGGACATCATGAAAAAGAGACTCATCACTTTAGCACTCACAGCAGCCATCATACTTCAGACTCTCCCTTCACATAGCCTCATCGCTTACGCAGACACGATGGAAGAAACATCAGCTCCTGCTGAGATCGTAGAGATGACAGAGATTTCTGAAGAGAATATCGAGCTCCCTCTCGAGATCGTCGAGGAGAACAAGACAGAAGTGACTCCAATGGCGGAGACAGTAGTCGAAGAGACCGCTCCGGTAATAGAAGAGAATACAGAAGAGACACCTGCAGTCGAAGAGACAGTACAGGTCACAGAGGAAGAGCCGGTCATCGAAGAGACACAGACGGTCATCGAAGAGACCGAGCAGACAGAGGAAGAGGTTCCTGCAGTCGAGGAGACAGAGACAGCCGAAGAGATCGAGACTGTTGAAGAGACAGAAGAGAACGAGGAAGTTTCCTGGCAGAGCTACACACTCTACAACTACATCTCCATAAACAACGGCAAGACCTACATAAGCCTGAACACACAGGAGAACGGCATAAGCGCACCTAAGTCCCCTGCAGAGTTCCAGAAGGAGCACGGCAACACCAGATACGACCTTAACACAAGCGAATACGAGATCGCAGGCTACGACCTCACTCAGCTGGTCCTGACGATAGGCGGATTCACATACGTAGAGCAGAGCGTGGCAAAGGAAGGGCAGCCTTACTTCATCGCAAGACTTGACCGCGTAGAGGCAGTCAGAGCAGCCAACTTCAGACCAAGCGACAGCGTACAGGGAATCGAGAGCTTCACATCCCTCGACAACTCACACATCACCTTCCACCGCAACTGGTACCTCACACTGGTGGTTCCGGTACACACAAGCAATAACAACAAGCTCCTGACAGGCGTCCGCCTGGGAGACGGCAAGAACGGCAACGGCGACGGCAAGTACTACGGTCTCGAATACACCGAGAACTTCACGGCAGTCGACTCAAGACTCATCCCGTTCGGAACAAAGCTTAAGGCTGATCAGTACAGCATAGCAGACTACGACTTCACAGATGTTACCCTTACCTACAAGGGTCAGACATACGCATACCGTCCAAACGGCCCTGTAGCCGGAGACGGAGAGAACTTCCACTACTACACAGTGAGCTTCATGAAGATAGACAAGCTCAACAAGTCCACCT
>CAZDOS010000070.1:0-6029 GCA_964507095.1 uncultured Oscillospiraceae bacterium
AACTTTTTTATTTCGTTCGTTTTTGGTCTCACATCATTGACTAATATACATTTGACGAATTTACGGCTCCGGGCCACTCGGCGTCGATCCTTCAGGAGAGGGTATAGAAAGATGAAAAGATTTAGGATATAATCGAAACAGGAAACATTTTGACCGTTAAGTATATAAGGAACAATAGTTATGGATAGCAAGTATTATGCCCCTTATTCGGGACTTACGACTGACATAGTGGGCGACCCCACTCATGCCGAGATCACATGGGATCTCATCAGGACAGTTGAACACGATGCCTCACTGAAACGGCTGCTGGAAAAGGCAATCGAGCAGGGAAAACGGCTGAACCCCGACCCTATGACAAACCCTGTCGTATCGCTTGAAGCATATTACATATTCATTGACAGGTGCTATCGCTGCATGCCTTGGGAAATAGAGCCGTATGATGATTTTGACGGCCTTTATGACAATATCAACCAGAGCATGGGCTGTCTGTATTTCGTATGCGACCAGCCACTAGAGGAATTGAAGGACAAAGGTTATTTCCACAATTCCCTGGTATATCATGAGCCGTTCAGGAGCTGGTTCATTAAGTTCCTTTCAGTATCCGGATCATACCTGAACACGAGCGACTCCTGGAATGAGGAGTGCTACAGGAATGCCCTGGCAAATCCCGATTTTCACCTTGATGACGGAACCTATGAAGACCACAGCAACTGGAGGACCTTCAATGAGTTCTTCGCCAGAAGGCTCTCTGACCCTTCGCAGAGACCGATAGCCCATCCTGACGACGACCTGGTGGTCGTTTCTCCGGCGGATGCAGTCCCTCAGGGAATATGGGATATCGATTCGCAGAGCAAGGTGGTTGCAAACGACCCGACGGAGATTGGCGGATTGTCAATTAAAACCGGAATGCTGACCAAGGTGTCCGTTCTTCTCGGGAAGAGCAAGTATGCCAACAGCTTCCGGAACGGAAAGCTCACACATACATTCCTTGATATAAACGACTACCACAGATACCATTTCCCTGTCAGCGGAACAGTCAGGGAAGCATTCGTGATCCCACAGGACGATGCGCCGGGCGGCGTCATCACATGGCTGCCGGACAAGGAAATATACAAGGAATACTTCTCAGGAGTTTTCGGATGGCAGTCGATCGAGACCAGAGGAGTCGTCATAGTGGAGACTCCTTCCGGGGGACATGTGGGCATCGTAATGGTCGGCATGTGCCAGGTGTCCTCTGTAAACTTCGAAGATACTGTCGTGCCAGGTGCCGTGGTAAAGAAGGGCGACCCTCTCGGGTACTTTCTCTTCGGCGGAAGCGACATAATCATGATATTCAGCGAGGATGCGGGATTTGAACTGACGGCTGAGCCTGACGTTCATATCAACACCGGCGCCGAATACGGCAGGATGAAGAAATAGGGCTCTGATGAAAAAGACCGGATATACCCATGTAGTCCATACCTTCGGACCTGTATATGACAGGGATTCCAGGATCCTCATACTCGGCAGCGTTCCCTCGGTAAAGTCAAGGGAGAAGGGGTTCTATTACGGGCACCCGCAGAACAGATTCTGGAAGGTGATGTCAGCACTGCTTAAAGAAGAGATGCCTGATGACAATGAAGGGAAAAGGGAAGTGCTGCTGAGGCACGGCATCGCACTGTATGACACGGTCTACAGCTGTGACATCAGCGGATCCAGCGACAGCACCATAAGGAATGTGGTCCCTTCAGACCTATCACGGATCATAGAGGAATCCGGGATAGAGAGGTTATTCTGCAACGGAAAGACTTCCGGAGCACTGTTCCAAAGATACCAGAGAGACAGTCTCAAAATGGAAGCCGTGGTTCTGCCTTCAACAAGTCCTGCAAACGCAGCATGGACCCTTGACATGCTCATAGATGCCTGGAGCATCATAAAAGAATAGAGGAAAAATGAAGTCCCTTGCAATGACCTTTTAGAGTCGTTGCAAGGGATTCTTCATGCATATTTGTGTTTAGGAGTAGGCTGAATTGTTAATTCTTCATCTGATCGGTGCCTGATCAAAATCACAATGACGCATTAGATGTACAGAGCCGTCCTGTATGCAGTGTGGATGGCATCCATGATCTTTCCAGGCTTTACTGCGTCGCCGATGACCTTTACCGGCTTGCCCCGTGCCTTGAGCTCGGAAGCGAGACCGTTGTTGCTCTTGAAGCCCAGAGCGAGTATGACAGTGTCGCCATCCAGTTCAAATGTGCCCTTTGGACCGGAGACAACGACGCCCTTTCTCTTGACTTCCGTCAGACGCGTGTTTGTAAGGACCTTCATGTTGTCCAGTGCAGCGATGCGCTCGGAGTAGGCTATGAGGTCTGTGGAAGCAACGTCGTTCATGATCCGAGGAAGCATCTCGACGATCGTTACATCGTGTCCCTTCTCAGCCAGATCCAGTGCTGTCTCTGTTCCGACGAGACCGCCGCCGACAACGATGACCTTCTTGCCGACCTTCTTAGGATCATCAATAGCTTCGAGAGCCGTGATTCCGTACTTGTCGGTGCCCTTGATCGGAGGGATCGAAGGTGTTGAGCCTGTAGCGCAGATGACCTCGTCAAAGTCCTTAAGATCATCCAGTTCAGCCTTCTTGTAGATGACAGGAATGCCGAGCTTCTCGATCTGAGTTACCTGATACTTATGGAACGGGCGGATGTCGCTCTTGAACTCAGGAGCCTCTGCCTCAAAGAGCAGACCGCCGAGCTTGTTTGCCTCAAAGAGCGTTACATCGTGACCGCGAAGTTTTGCGACTCTTGCCGCCTCCATGCCGGCAGGACCGCCGCCGACAACAGCTATCTTCTTTGGCTTGTCTGTCGGAACGATCTTAAGCTCGCCTTCACGGCTGATCTGAGGGTTGACTGCACAAGTTACTGCCTTGTACTTGAAGAATGTCCTTTCAAGGCAGCCTTCGTTGCAGCGCAGGCAAGGACGGATGTCCTCAGGATGTCCTTCTTCAGCTTTCTTTGCCCACTCAGGATCTGCCCAGAGAGGTCTGCCAAGAGCTACGAAGTCACCCTTGCCTGAAGCAATGATGTCCTCTGCATACTCAGGAAGCGTAATGGAACCTGATGCGATGACAGGAATGTTAACGGCTTTCTTGATGGCCTCTGCTGCCCATACGTTATGGCATACAGGAAGGGCCATAGGTGTGACCTGGTGGATCATTGTGTGGTGATCGCCGCCTGATACGTTGATTCCGTCAAGTCCGCGTGCCTCGAGCTGCTTTGCCAGCCATACCGTCTCTTCGATCGGGAATCCGTCCGGCTCATAGTCCGTGCCGCTGAGTCTTATCGTAACAGGGAAGTCAGGTCCGACCTTCTTGCGGATATCGTCATAGACCTCAAAATATATCCTTGCTCTGTTTTCAAGTGTTCCGCCGTACATGTCCGTCCTGTGGTTGGTCGTAGGGCTGAAGAAGTTGGTGAGCAGGTATCCGTGAGCTCCGTGGATCTCAACGAGCTTGAAGCCGGCCATCTTGGCACGAAGTGCCGCATCGCCGAAGGACTTTACTATCTCGTGGATTTCAGGGATGGTAAGCTCCTGAGGTACTGCCTCGAGGCCGTGCTGCTGATACAGAAGCGGCCATGCGATCCGTGAAGGAGCCTTAATAGGCTGGGTTCCGAGGAACTTCTGTCTGCCGCAGTGCTCGATCTGAATGGCTGGAACAGCGCCCATTTCCTCGATGTTTTCTGCAAGCCATGCAAGTCCAGGAATATGCTCGTCGCTCGATATTCCAAGATGGCAGTGTGCAGATTTCGATCCGATATCGTCAACGTAAGCATACTCGACGATGATCATTCCGGCTCCGCCTGCAGCCTGGTCTCTGTAGTACCTTATGGCTCTCTCGGAAACCGTGCCGTCCATGTTGTTCATGCCGGATGACTGAGGGGCCTTGCAAATACGGTTCTTGAGCTCAAGATTGCCTATCTTGCCCGGTTCAAAAAGATGCGGAAAAGTTTTCATCTTCTTTGTCTCTCCTTTATTTTATTCTGTTGTCTCAGGGCGGCCCTCTGCCGCCTCTGAGTCCTTGTTTATATTTTAACGAAGATCGATTAAAATTATAAATATCTCAAGATATTTTCAACGGGGAATAAAAATGTTAAAATATTATCAAATGATACATGATATTTGGTGAAATATGAGGAATAAGTTATGAAAGAGTCATTTTCAACCTATCCTAGCTACATCATACTAAACGAACTGGCCAGCTACGAAGCACTGTTCAGAAAGTGCTGTCCGGAAAGAGTTACCGTCCCTGCCAATACCGTCATCAGCACGGCAGGGGAGAACTTTGATACAATGTTCTATATACTCAAAGGCATGGTGAAGGTATATACGACCAATGCAGAGGGGTATATCAGGATACTTGGATATCACGGCAGAGGAACCCTGACGGCAATGGATGTCATATGCAAGGGCGCATCTGCGATAGTCAACGTCGAGACCGTTACGGAAGTCGAGCTCTTGAAGGTGAACAAGAGGGACCTGAGAGTGATAGGATCCATGGATTCGGAGTTTCCTTATGCCATGCTCGAGTACTACGGCTATGTGTTGAGGCTGATGTGCCTTGATGCCGAGGCAAAGAGCCTTTCGGACGTAAAGTCAAAGGTAATTGCCTTTCTCTGCCTGTGCGTTAGAACAGATCCGGGCGACAGGGTCATAAGGATGACCAGAGATGAACTGGCCGGCGCAGTCAATGCATCAAGAGTGCAGGTCACTAGAGTCTGCAAAGAGCTTCAGGAATCGGGCCTTATCGTGACCGGAAAGGGAAGGATAGAGATCATAGATATCGAAACGCTTGAAGAGATGTCGAAGCTCTAGGCTTTCCTTAAGATGCATAAGCCGGGTCAAGGAATGTATCATATGATACTTTTGTTTACTTGAATCCGCTCATCCCGGAAGGGACGGGCGGATCTTTTTTTTGCTGTTTGGTCGCATAAGTCATGAAGGCCAAGCCAAATGCATGATGCAGGCCATGTGGCCTGCATCATGCATTGGCTAATATATGTTTTTTAAGAGATCATTTGTTGATATCAGTTGTCGTTCTCAGCTATTCTGTCGTTCTTTCTCGCTGCGAAGGCTGCGACTGCGTTCGCGAGGAGTACTGCGAGCATCCGTACTGTCCACTTGTCCGTGAGGACCATCCGGCCGTTCATGTTCTCTGTGAGGATGAACATTACCATGGCTGCTGCTGCAGGTACGAGTGTCATGACTCTTGTGAACCGGTTTCTGTCGTCATCTGACTTGTCGCCCAGGAGGAAGTATCCTGCGATCATGGCCAGGCTGATGAGTCCTGTGCATATTGTCGAGATGAGGTTGAGCAGTGCCCATGCAGGTCTTGCCGCGAGAGGCATTGCCATCTCTTCGATCTCTTCCTCTGCTACAGGAGCGAGAGGTACGATCTCTTCGTTGATGTTCTCTGTTGCTACCTCAGGTGCTGCTTCTGTAGCTGCAGGTGCTACAGGAACCGTTCTTACTGTTGTCTGAGGGATCTCTGCTGTTACTGCAGGCGCTGCCTCGATGACTGCTGCATCTTCTACTGTCTCTTCTGTGACTGCTTCGTCCTCGATGGCCTCAGCTGTCTCTTCGACGATCGCTTCTCTCTTCATGATCTGGGCGATCTCTTCTACTACTGGAGTGATCTCCTCGACTGTCGTTGTCTCTTCTATGACTGTCTCTTCTTCAACTGTTGTTGCCGTCTCTTCGATGACTGCCTCTTCTTCAACTATTGTTGCTGTCTCTTCGATGACAGTCTCTTCAACTATTGGAGCTGCTTCTTCAACGATAGGCTCTTCCTCGATGACTGCCGGAGCATCTCCGACCATCAGTGTTGCCTGATAATCCCTGTGGTAGTAGCCTGCCAGGTAAGGATATCCGTCTGTGGAGGCTGCATTGGTGTTGATCAGTGACCATGCCGGCCAGTTCTCTGCCAGGTATCCGCCGCCGTAGGTGGACTTGTTGAGCTTGTCTATCTTCATGAAGCTCACTGTGTAGTAGTGGAA
>CAZDOS010000071.1:0-5965 GCA_964507095.1 uncultured Oscillospiraceae bacterium
TCAAGAGTGAGAGCGCTCTCTGCGCTCTCACCTGGTCTTCTATTTCGTTATCTTCTGTTTGCTCTCTATAACATACTGCCTTTGTGAGAACACAAGGTTGAGTATGAGCGACAGGTACTTCATCACGAAAGCGAACAGTATGAACAGTCCGAAGAAACCGAAGGACTTCACCAGCATCGTCGTCGTCCAGCCGGCTACCGGATTGCTGGACAGATAGATGACCACGGTATACACCCCGGCCAGCAGCAGAACGGCTGCCATCAGAAAGCTCAGCAGAAGGCTGATCCTGTAACCGATATCGGTGAACAGTATCAGGCTGTTGAGGGCCAACTCCCTCTTTACCTGCTTCTGGTCATTGCGAAGAACAGCGTGACCCGAAGGCGTGTATTCAAAATCGGATACCGGAAGACCGCAGGACGCATATACCGCTTTCCTGTATACGGTCTTTGCTCCCATGCTCTTGACTCGGTTTATCCCTCTTCGGCTGATGATCGAGAACCTCTGGGTCTTGATCCGGTACTGCATGTTAGAAAATCTGTTGAAGAGCCTGTAGAACAGCTTTGACGACGCCCTGCTTGCTCCCTTCGGGATGGCAAAAACGATGTCGTTTCCGCTGATGCTCCTGCGGTAGACATCCATTATCATCCGCGGGTCGTAGTCCATGAGACATGAGTCAAACTCATATACGAAGTCGCCTATCGCGATGTCCAGACCTGCCACCATCGCGCTCTCAACTCCCTGGAAAAAACTGGTGTTGATCATGGTCAGGCTGCTGACGTCATCCGCATCGCAGAATTTCCTAATCTCCTCCGCCGATCTGTCCGTTGAACAGTCGTTGACGCAGATTATCTCATACTTGACGAAATTCTCAGCGAGGACCCGGTTCAGCGATGAAAGGAAGGATCCGACATGCTCTTCGTCGTTGTAGACATACACTACTGCTGAGACGAAGTTCTTCTCCTTATTTATATTCTCCATCAAGGACCTCCTGCAGATCATATACGGTATTTATCTTTCCCGACAGAACGCTTACAAAAGTAGGTCTGTCGTTCAGCACTCTTATGAGCGTCGGCCTGCTGTCGTCTATCTCGCTCATCTTGAGGATGGGTTTCATCGAAAACAGCGATCCGACATACTCGAAGCTGTATTCGTCCCTAAGGTATTTCCTGGCCAGCTGTGACATATATCCCCATGCGGACTGAGGTCTGTGAGGGCAGTCATTGCAGTTTCCGAGATGCTCCGGCGAGCAGTAGTCCTCGATCCCCTTCTGGCACGGAAATACCGGCAGCTTTTCATAGCTGGTCTCGTGAGGAGTGAAGGTAACGCTGGTCAGCGAGTGCAGTCCGCTCTTTCCGAAAGGCATTATGGAGAAGAACGGGCCGTCCATTACAGTTATTCCAGTGTCCTTCAGCCGGTCGCTCACCGTGCAGAGGATTATCTCGCACAGCTCATACTTGATCGGAAACGGATCGAATCCCGCAAGGGCATTCACCTGATTGACGCTTGCGTAGGTCGAATTAAGCACGAAGGGAGCTTCATACTCCTCTCCGCTTCTGAGAGTCAGCCTGTAAACATCTCCTTCTTCCCTGATGCCGCTTATGAAGCTGTTGTACCTGATCTCGACATTGTCCAGCGCTTTCAGATCCTTCAGAAGAAGGTCCCTGAGTATCTCCCAGTCATAGGTGTACTCCTTTGTTAGGAATGTTCCGTCGCACATGCCTTCCCTAAAGTACTTTGTATTGGATATGGCTTCGCACGGAATGCCCGTATCCCTGCAGAACTTCTCGAACTGATCCTTGTCCGTCCATGAGAAGTTCGCGCTTGTGGCATATATCTTGGTGAAGTCGTCCTTTATGCATTCCGGGTAGTCTTGGCAGAATCGCTCGAAATAACCCCTGCTCTTCGATGCAGTGGATATGCTCCTCGGGTAATGGTATCCCATGTGGACTCTCGCCTGGTTCATGTACGTGGCTCTGGCGAACGGGACCGCGTCGCACTCGAGCACGAGTATCTTTTCGCCCTTCCTGCCGCAGTGTATCGCGCTGTAGAGTCCGTACAGACCCCGGCCTATGATGATCTTGTCGTAATTCATCGTTCTTTCCTTGGATTGTATCGTCCCGCCGCGTTTTCCATCAGTATCCTCATCAGCCGGGCATTGCCTCTTATGGGGCTTATCTTGGTCGGGGTCTTTCCCGTGTTCGGGTATGCCCTTGTCACCGGCACCTCGCATGAACGGAGCTTGAGCTGTCCGGCTCTGCTGGAAAGGTAGGCCAGAAGCTCATAGGTCTTGAATATGTCTCTGAACGGCTGGACCTTCGGGTGAGTCAGGTAGCGCTTTGAATACGCCCTGAAATTGTTGGTCGTGTCGGTGTACTTGTGATGAGCCGTAAGCGAGATCACAGGGGAATGGATGTATTTCACCGCCAGATGCCTTGAGATCGGAGTATTTATGGCCTGGCCGCCGGCGATGAACCTTGAGCCCGCCACATAATCATACCCTTCATCCAGTTTTGCTATGAACTTCCTGACATCCTCGATGGAATCCTTGTTGTTACCGTCAATGGTGATGATCCCCTCATAGCCTCTGTTGAGCGCCCAGTAAAAGCCCATCCTGAGCTGCGCTCCCTGCTTTCCGGGGCCTCTCTTGACCAGAAGGGTGTTGACTCCCATTGCCCTGAGCATGTCCTCGTCCGTGCTTCCGTCAGTGGAGCCGCCGTCGCATATCACGATATCGCATATCTGGTGGACCTTGTTGACCCTTGCTCTCATGAGCTCGAGCCTGATGTTCTCGCCCTCGTTGATTATCGGTATGCAAAGGCAGTATTTATTGTTCTTCTCGCTGTATTCCCAGCAGTCAAAATCAGGAACTCCTGCAATATCACGGTATTCCATTGAAAAACTCCTTGACGAATAAAATGGCACCCTTTGCCGCCTGTATGTCTCCGGTATTCTTCATCTCAACTGAGATGTATCCGTCGTAATCTATCTTTCCCAGGACCTTCCTCAGGGTCCTGTATTCCTCGCATTCCTCTATGGGAACCAGATTCGGGAATGAAATATGTATGTGATTGACCAGTGTCTTGTAGGTCTTTACGAGATGAGGGTTCTCTTTGTTGTGGATCATCGTTCCCATGTCTATGTTGACCTTGAGACCGCTGCTTCCCACTTTTCTTGCGAATTCACAGGCCTCTCTCGTTCCGTTCAGGAAATTCGTTCCGTATATCTCGGGATTCGCTTCCATTGCCAGGACCGTGTGATGCTCACTTGCATAGTCTCCCAGTTCTTTGAAGAACGGGAGCGCTGTCTCCATGACCTGCTTTTCGCTCATCTCTTCCGGGATCCGTCTGTTCCTCGGGCAGCCGAACACCATGTTGTTGATGCCCATGCTCTCGGCGAACAGGATCGCCTTCTTCGTGTACGCCAGAAGTCTTTCCCTTTCCTCGTCTGTCCCGAATATCCTGTCGGAGACTCTGTACCATATGCTCTGCATGCTGGATACCGAAAGCGAGTATCTGTTCTTCAGCATCCGGGCGTAAAGATGACTTCTCTCGAGATTGTCGTAAGGATCATCAAAGAGCCTGGTCGGGGCTATCTCCAGCCCCTGTATGCCGTTTTCCTTAAGGAACCGGTACATCTCGGCATCATGTTCCTTGTCCCAGGCTATGTTGGATATTGAATATTTTAATTCCATTACGGGTTTTCCATTCATTTATGGTGAATATATAACTGGTTGTTATACATATTTAAGTTGTGACCGTCGGTCCGATTTTCAAAAATCTCTGTTTTTCAACACCTTTTTCAACAATATGTTGAAAACAGAAGGCAAAAACTCATTTTTGTAACCGGTGTATTAATATGCAGTCCCTTGCTGAAAACTACCTTATGTAATATGACCTTTACAGTTTCAGCTCCCGTTCCACGAATCTCTTGATGTCCTCGTATATGAAATCGGCCTTCTGGATGTATCCGTTCTCGCCGCCGAAGATGTCCCGGTGCATCGTCCTGAAATCATAGTTCGGCACGGGCCTGTCAAGTTCGTTCACGAATTTCTCTCCGGTAATGTGCTCATACAGCTTTCCGATATTTATCGGTTCTGTGGCCAGATGCATGAGCCTTATGTCGTTATCCAGGACCTTCTTTATGTCATTGTAAAGATACCTGAGGTTGTAATACTGGAACATGCCTCTGCTGTCGGTGAAATTCAGTGCCGAGAAGCCCAGTTTCTTGAATGTTTCCCTGAGTTTAGGCCTGTCAACGCCCTCCTTCAGCCGCCAGAAGCCGTCGCCTCTGTCAAAGTAGCTTGCGTAAAGGAGCGGATCGCGCCGCCCGAGCTCCGCGATCTTCGCGTCCGTGAGCATGGAAGGGATGTAGTTGATGTAGTCGTAAACGAAATTCTTCTTTATGTTCTTGCCGTAAAGGCCCGGAAGCCTGACCACGGTACTGTCAAATTCCTTCATCACCCACTCCTCGAGCAGATGCCTGTTGTGTCCGTAGGCCTGACTCGAATACGCCGGACAGCTCTCGTCCTTTCCGTTCGGCTCCTCAAAGACGTCGACAGTGGATATGAGCACCACTTTCTTTGGCTTAATCAGCCTGATGTTGTTCAGTGCGTTTTCAACTACGGCAAGATCCTTGGGAGGATCGTTGTTTGCCAGAAACTTCGCTGCCGGCACTCCGGCATAGAAAAGCAGCTCCGGTCTCGTTCCGAAGGCTTCTTCGATGTTCTTCTCGTCATAAAGCCCCTCAAAGTTTCCCTGAGCGCGCAGATTGGATCCTACAAATCCTGAATATCCTACAAGAGATTCCATGTATTTTCCCTTTATTATTTATTTCTGTAATTATACTTGGTTTTCATGTATGCAGTCAATTTTATAGTACTTCTCAATTGTTGCAAAACTATTAACTTTTGGCTTCTGGCGCGGCTAATTGCGCCGCGTCCGTGAAAGGTCGTGTTGACATGTGGAACGGCCTGAAAATATAATGAGAAAAAAGAAAGGGAGACGGTTATGGATATACAGATAATTGAAGGTTATGATCATCCCCGGCAGGTTGGCATTCTGTTCAACGAATATACGGCCAGCCTCATAGAGGGCGATCCCGAATTCCGGAAATACCTGGAGATACAGAACTACGACGAGGAACTGAAGCACCTTGAAGCCAAATACGGCAAGCCCGAGGGAAGCCTGTATATGCTGCTGGTCGACGGCGAGCCTGCAGGTTGCATCGCCATGAGAAAGATTGATGATGAGAACCGGGAAATGAAGAGACTGTACGTCAGATCCTCTTACAGAGGGCTGCATCTGGGCGAAAAACTGGCCAGGAAGGTGATCCGGGACGCCAAGGCATACGGATACAGGCACATGCTCCTTGACACTCTTCCGTTCCTTGAGGCGGCGCTGATGCTGTATAAGAAACTGGGATTCTATGAGATACCGAGCTATAACGACAGTCCTATGGACACGTCGATATACATGAAACTCGACCTTTAAAAGGAAAAGCCCTCCATAAGGAGGGCTTGCTTTTTATTTGCTGCAGTATGTGCATCCGGAGCAGTCTCCGCTGCATCCGTAGCATTTTCCCTTGTTCTTGATCGTCCGTCTCAATGCCGCCGCAAAAACGACCGCCACCAGACTTCCGACCGCTGCTGTCCGAAGGTTCATATGAATATACCTCCTATGTTGTACGCAAGGAATGCGACGATCCATGCCACCACGCACTGCCATACCACCACTCCGAAGGCCCATTTGCCTCCGAGCTCTCTTCTTATCGAAGCTATCGCGGCAACGCACGGCGTGTAGAGAAGGCTGAAGACGAGCATGGATACCGCCGAAAGCGTCGACAGCGCGGCAGATACGCCGCCCTCTCCCGCAAAAAGCATCTCCATTGTCGCCACCACGCTCTCCTTGGCCATGAATCCGGCGATCAGGGCGGTTCCGATCCTCCAGTCGCCAAGACCTATAGGTCT
>CAZDOS010000072.1:0-5905 GCA_964507095.1 uncultured Oscillospiraceae bacterium
GGAGCTGTAAAAAAACGCGAGTTTTTCTACAGCCTCTTAGCTTTTACATCGTTTTTTAGACTTTTGAAGGATCGGCGAAAAAGATTTTACCATTTCAGCCCGAACCGCCGATTTTTGGGGTGACCCATCAGACCTCTCTTTCGAGAGGCTTCTTTTTTACCACTTATTCAGGCAGCTTCCTGCACTCGATGTCTCTTGTTATGATACTTGTAAAGGTTAAAACCTATGGAAATCAGCAATATCTCCATTTTTACGCTTTTAAGCCCTCTTCGGACTATCCTGTCATAGTCTCTGTCGTACTTTATCACTCCAAAAGTGCCTTCTGCCTGGATGGATCTGTTCATTCTTAAAAGTGCTCCGTGGATGCTGTTTAGATTGGAAAGCACCTCTCTGTGGAATCCGGTAAGCTCTTTATTAAGATTGATAGTCCTGTTCTTATCAGTCTTTTTGCATCTGTCAGCGTACGGGCAGCCACTGCAGTCCTCACATACGTAGACCTCTTCCTGTCTGCCGTAACGATTGCCCCTTACTGCTTTCCTGTGTGAAAAGATCATCTTCTTTCCGTTTGGACATATCAATTCGCCATCAGAGTCCCTTCCGAAATTCACTGTCCTGAAAGGATCGTTTCGATAACCCTCGTCTTCCGTCTCCTTCCTGAACATCGGATACTTCATGTATTTCTCCATCCCCGTCTGCTTACAGAAGATGTAGTTGTTGTAGGATCCGTATCCTGCATCTGCTACCGGATATCTGGGATATCTGCCGTATTTGTCTTTGAAATCCTTCATTAACGGTATGAAACAGTCCATGTCTGATCTGTACTGCTCCACTCTCCGTACAGCTATGTACTCATCTGCTATCGCACACTGAATATTGTAGGCAGGAACTAAACGGTCGTTTCTCATGTGGTCCTCTTTCATTCTCATGAAGGTGGCATCGTGGTCCGTCTTCGAATAGCTGTTCCTGTCGTCTCCCGTTATCCTTATCTTCTCAGCATATTCCTCAAGCTTTTCGATATATCCTTTAAGTTTCTCATACCATCTCTGTTCTCGGCCCTTATGGTGCCCTTTGCCGTATTTGAAACTGCTCTCGTCTATGCGCAGCTTCTCTTTAAGCAATCTAAGAAAATCTCTGAGCTGCTGTGGATGATAATCCGTATTTATCCGTATGTCTGTGTTGAATTGAGACTCCTCTCTAAGTATCTCTCTCAAAAGACTGCTTATCTTCTCAAACAGCCTGTACCTCGACTTCTCTGTCCGCTTCTTCCACACCCAGCTGTATTTGTTCGCATTCGCTTCTATCTTCGTACCGTCTATGTATATGTGCTCAAGGTCTACTGACTCTCTCTTGAATATCTCTTCATTTATCGCCTTGAATATCTCTTCTACACTCTCCTCAAGATTGTCATTTATGAAGTTGCAAAATGTCATAAATGTTGGAGTCTCGTACTCCATCAGATACATATACCTGATGTCCTGACTGCATTTCCTCTCCAGCTCTCTCAAGGATATGTAGCCCATGTCCATGTATCCGAACAGCACTGTCTTCAGCATCGATTCATAGTCATATGCCGGCCTGCCGTTCCTGCTCAGAATGTCCTTCTTCCTGAACCTCTTCAGATCCATACTGTCCATTATCTCATTGAAACTCCAGACAGGATCTTTTTCTGTTATCCAGGTCTCTAAAAACAGGGGTTGAATTATGCCTTGCATTTGGGGTACAATCTCCTTGTAATTTATTTTTTTGGTCATTAATATTTTACAAAAAGATAGACCCATTTAACAGTTCTTTCTGCTAAATGGGTCTTTCTTACCATTCGTTTCTACTCAATTGTCATCGGGACTTTTTTTACAGCCCCTTTTTAACAAATCAACACAAACACCGCTTAATATTGGCAGTAGATGTGTAAAAGAAAAGCAAGGTTATGGTATAATAAATCAGTTAAACGGAAAGGAGGAGGACAGTGAAAAAGAGGATTGCCTTTACTGCTGCGCTGGCGGCGCTCATGACTTTCCTTTCGTCGTGCACGCGGTTTTCCAGTGCTGACAACATAATGGAACTGCTGTCATCTCCGAAGCTTTCCAAGAATGAGAGCCGGATCGTGCAGGCAATAAGCGATCATCTTGACCGGGACATTTTCCTCAGGTACCCGAAGCGGGAAACAAGGCCATCCCCGGTACAGCTGGTCGATCTGAACGGAGACGGAACAAATGAGGCCGTGGCCCTGTACTCGTGTCCGAGTCTGGGAGGAAACGCCAGGATAGCCGTGCTTACCGCAAACGGCGAGGAATGGACGGTATTCCGGGACAATGAGGGACTCGGAAGCGAATTCTACGACATAGCATTCGAACCGCTGGAAAAGGACAGGGACAGGAAGATAATCGTCAGCTACACCTTCTCAGATTACGGAGAGAAGATACTTACGATATATTCGCTGTCCGATGAAGGCAGCCTGGATACAGACGCCTTCAACTGTCAGGGATACATAGTCAGGGATATAACCGGCGACGGAGTCTCCGACATCGTCTATGCCGGAGTAAATGCAAATAACCAGTACACAAGGCTGAACATCATAACTAACGATCCGTCGATACGGGAAGATGCCGTCCTGTCATGGGAGATACCGATCCCTAACAGCAGGGTGACCAACATAGCCTACACCCGGACCGATTATTCCCCTCTCGGCGCGATAATCATAGATTACTATGACACATTCAGGATGGTATATACCCAGGCATTCTCGCGGGACGAGAACGGACTCGTAGAGCGGATGCCCAACAACCTTGTTCAAAAGGTGTGGAGAGCCGATTATCCACTGTCGGGAAGAGATGTCGACAGGGACGGATATGTAGAGACTCCCACGGTGATCGATACCGAACTTGCCAGAGACAGCGATGTATGCTTCATGGAATGGACCAATTTCATGAAAGAGGAACCGGTAAGGAAGCTGTTCGGCGTATGCGACATAGCCAACGGCATATATTACCGGCTTCCGGAAGAGTGGCAGGATCTGGTATATGTCCAAAGGGACGATAACGGTCACCTGTGCGTAAGAAGGGTCGACACGGATGAAGAGATAATTAGGTTCGAGATACTGCCTCCGGGCGAGGCTGACGCGGGAGAGAACGAAGTCATTGTCACAAAGGGCATGATGAGGACAAGGCTGTCCTTTGACCCTTCGGTGAGCACGATACAGAAGAATTACATCTCCACTAGATTTTTCAGCATTAAGCAGTGATGACGGGAAAGGAAACAGGATGGCAAGGATACTTGTAGTTGAAGACGAAGAGGCAATAGGCGAGGTAATACAGATAAACCTTGAACTGGCAGAGCATTCGGTGCTCAGGGTCGGCAGCGCAGAGGCTGCGGTCCGCCGGATAGAGGACGGTGAAAAGTTTGACATCGCGCTGCTGGACATCATGCTTCCGGGCATGAACGGGATATCCCTATGCGAGTACATTAGGAGAGGCAACGACAGGATCGGCATCATAATGCTGTCTGCCAAGAGCCAGGAACAGGACAAGGTGATGAGTCTTTCAGTGGGAGCCGATGACTATATAACCAAGCCGTTCGGCGTACAGGAGCTCCTGGCAAGGGTATCCGCGCTTCTGAGAAGGACGGGAAAGAGCAGCCGGGAACAGTCCGAAAACTCTGATGCTCTGGTCTCCGGACGGTTCACCCTCGATCTCAAGAGCCATGTCCTGAGGAAGGGCGACGTCATAATAGACCTGACAAGCGTGGAGTTCAGTATAATGGAACTCTTCTTCAGAAACGAGGGAGTCGCTCTCACCAGAGAAAAGATCCTTGAAGGAGTATGGGGGGAGAACTACTACGGAGACATCAAGATTGTTGATGTCAACATAAGGAGACTGAGAATGAAGATAGAGGATGACGCCTCAAATCCTCAGTACATAATCACCGTATGGGGATACGGTTACAGATGGGGTCTTTGACGGATAGCACATGCGAAGCAGCATTACCAGAAGATGGATCAGAGGTAACCTTGTAATCATAATAGTTATCCTCATCATAACAGAGGCGCTTGCCGGATTCTTTGTCAGGAATTCCTACTATACGGCAGCGACCAATGCCATACTCAGCCGTGTGAACACCATAAGCGGTACGCTCACGGCTTCTTCAGGCATGTCTGATGCGGAGAAGAACCGGCTCCTTTACACCATGAGCGAGGAGTTTACCGAAAAGGATAAGTTCGAGTTCATGTTTATCGGCGATGACGGAAGCATACTTACCACATCGACGGGCTTCATGCCCGATGACGAGATGCACATTTCAGACGTGCTGGCGGCTCAGGAGTCCGATAACGGCATAGCGACCGGAACATACAGGACTTCACTGGGGGAGAAGGTGCTGACCGCAACCTATGTGCTGGATCCGAAGGTCGAAAACATCTATGCTCTCCGCTTCGTCACCAGCCTTGAAAAGGTGGATGAACGGATAGGCACCTTCATGGTATACGCGACATTCATCTTCGTCCTCGTTGTCGCGTTCAGCGTTGTCTCGGGAATGTATTTCGTAAGAAGTATCGTGACTCCCATCAGGGAGATAGAGGCAGGCGCTGCAGAGATATCCAAGGGCGAGTTCAATGTGCGAGTGAGCAACAGCTACAACGACGAGATCGGCGAGCTGCGGCAGACTATAAACAACATGGCGGAGGAACTGGGCAGGAGCGACGAGATAAAGAATGAGTTCGTCTCCTCGGTTTCTCATGAACTGAGGACGCCTCTGACGGCGATTAAGGGCTGGACAGAGACCATGCGGGCAAATCCGACGGATGCGGCCACCGTGAGCAAGGGGACTGAGGTCATCCTTTCTGAGACAGAAAGGCTGAACGGAATGGTGGAGAACCTTCTTGACTTCTCCAGACTCCAACAGGCCACCATACAGTTCACGAAGGAGAGGCTCGATCTGGTCGCCGAGATCGCGGACCGGGCAATCATGTTTGCACCGAGATGCCGGCGGGCGGGAATAGAGCTGGTGTTCAACGAACCGGATGACATAATCCCGGTATATGCCGACAAGGCGAGGATCAAGCAGGTCATGGTGAACCTGCTGGACAACGCCATAAAATACACTGACCGGGGCGGAAAGATAGAGATCCTCATGGAGAGGGACAGGCTCCGCAGGACCGTGTCAGTGAGCGTGCTCGACAACGGAAAGGGTATACTTCCGGAGGATGTCGACAAGGTGACGCAGAAATTCTATAAGGGCAAGGGCTCCAAGCGAGGGTCAGGCATAGGACTGGCCCTGGTCAAGGAGATCATCACTGCCCATAACGGTACCTTTACGGTGGAGAGCGAATACGGAAAATATACCATGATGACCTTCACACTTCACACGATAAAGACCATGAGAGGAAAATGATGGCAGAAAAGAAGATATCCATCGGGGGACAGGCCCTGATGGAGGGCATCATGATGAAAGGACCGGAGAGCTACAGCATCGCGGTCCGAAAACCCACGGGGGATATAGATATCAAGGTCGAGCCTTCGGGAGAGGTCCCGTTTGCAAAGGTGCCTATCCTGAGAGGCATTGCCAGCTTCTTCACCAGTCTTTCCATAGGCTACAAGAGCCTCATGAGGTCTGCCGAGATATCAATGGCAGATGAGGCCGAGGACGATTTTGACAGATGGGTAAAGGAGCATTTCGGAGAGAAGGCGGGAAATGTCGTCACCGGAATAGCCGGATTTCTCGGAGCCATGCTCCGGCTTGTGCTGTTCATGGTGCTGCCTACCGCCCTGACGGGCCTTTTGGACAGGTTCATCCCCTTAGGAGCGTTCAAGGCTCTCATCGAGGGACTGACCAAGATGGCGATATTCTTTCTTTACCTTTATCTGGTTTCAAGGATGAAGGAGATCAGGAGGGTGTTCGAGTATCACGGCGCTGA
>CAZDOS010000073.1:0-5847 GCA_964507095.1 uncultured Oscillospiraceae bacterium
TGAGCAGTTTTGGAAGGACAACGATATCTTTGACAAGGTCGTCCGGGAAAGAAAGGACGGGCCGAGATACACGTTCTACGACGGTCCGCCTACGGCAAACGGAAAGCCGCACATCGGACATGTTCTGACGAGAGTCATCAAGGACGTCGTTCTCCGTTACCGCACCATGAAGGGCGAAGATGTAGCCAAGAAGGCCGGCTGGGATACGCACGGCCTGCCGGTGGAACTTGAAGTTGAGAAGCTTATCGGCATAAACGGAAAGGAACAGATCGAGGCCTACGGCGTCGAGCCTTTCATCAAGCTCTGTAAGGAGAGCGTCTGGAAATACAAGGGCATGTGGGAAGACTTCTCGGATACCGTCGGTTTCTGGGCAGACATGAAGAACCCGTATGTCACATATGACAACACATATATCGAGAGCGAGTGGTGGGCACTCAAGCAGATCTGGGACAAGAAGCTGCTCTACAAAGGCTTCAAGGTCGTGCCTTACTGCCCTAGATGCGGAACTCCGCTCTCAAGCCATGAGGTGGCCCAGGGATACAAGACCATCAAGGAAAGAAGCGCCATAGCTCGTTTCAAGGTCGAAGGAAAGGATGAATACATCCTGGCCTGGACGACCACTCCTTGGACGCTGCCTTCAAACGTTGCTCTGGTGGTCAACGCAAACGTCGACTACTCAAGGGTCAAGGCAGCTGACGGCTACACCTACATCATGGCGACCGAGCTTCTGGACAAGGTACTTTCTCCTCTCGCAAAGGAAGAGGGCGAAAAGGCCTATGAGATTCTTGACACCTTCAAGGGTTCAGAGCTCGAATACACAAGATATGAGCCACTTTACGATTTTGCAGTCCCTTCCGTTGAAAAGCAGAAGAAGAATGCATTCATCGTAATGTGTGATGATTATGTAACTACAGAAGACGGAACGGGTGTCGTACACACGGCTCCTGCATTCGGCGAGGACGACGCCAGAGTTTGCAGGAAATATGACACAGCCTTCCTGCAGTTCGTGGACGCCAAGGGCAACATGACCAGCGAGACACCATTCGCCGGCCTGTTCGTCAAGGACGCAGACAAGGAGATCCTCGTGGATCTGGACAAGAGAAACCTTCTCTTCTCAGCTCCAAAGTTCGAGCACTCCTATCCGCACTGCTGGAGATGCGACACTCCTCTTCTGTATTACGCAAGAAGCTCATGGTACATCAAGATGACTGATGTGAGGGATGACCTCATCGCCAACAACAACACCATCAACTGGATCCCTGAATCCATAGGCAAGGGACGTTTCGGCGACTGGCTGGAAAACGTTCAGGACTGGGCGCTTTCCAGAAACAGATACTGGGGCACCCCTCTCAATATCTGGGAATGCGAATGCGGATATCAGCATTCAGTAGGCTCCATCGAGGAGCTCAAGTCAATGAGCCCGAACTGCCCTGACGACATCGAGCTCCACAAGCCGTATATCGATGACGTCACCATCACCTGCCCTCACTGCGGAAAGCAGATGAAGAGGGTGCCTGAAGTCATCGACTGCTGGTTCGACTCCGGAGCAATGCCGTTTGCACAGCATCATTATCCGTTCGAGAACAAGGAAGTCTTCGAGGAGCAGTTCCCTGCTGACTTCATCACCGAAGCAGTAGACCAGACAAGAGGATGGTTCTATTCTCTGCTCGCCATCTCGACGCTCCTGTTCAACAAGGCTCCGTTCAAGAATGTCATCGTTATGGGACACGTTCAGGATGCCGACGGACAGAAAATGAGCAAGTCAAAGGGTAACGCAGTCGATCCGTTCGACGCCCTCAACTCCTTCGGTGCAGACGCCATCCGCTGGTATTTCTACTCCAACAGCGCTCCTTGGCTGCCTAACAGATTCCATGATAAGGCCGTCATCGAATACCAGAGAAAGTTCCTCGGAACGCTCTGGAACGTATACGCATTCTACACGCTATATGCCGACATCGACGAGTTCGATCCAACAAAGTACAGCCTCGACGTTTCCAAACTGGGCGTAATGGACAGATGGATCCTCTCAAGGATGAACAGCATGGTCGCGACAGTCAAGAAGGAGATGGACAACTACGCCATCCCTGAAAGCTGCAGAGCCCTTCAGGAATTCGTGGACGACCTTTCCAACTGGTATGTGCGCCGCTCAAGAGAGCGCTTCTGGCAGAAGGGCATGGGCGAAGACAAGGTCAACGCATACATGACTCTCTACACAGCTCTCCTGACGGTCGTAAAGGCCGCGGCTCCGATGATCCCGTTCATGACGGAGGAGATCTACCAGAACATAGTCAGAACAAACGACAAGTCCGCTCCTGAAAGCGTGCACATGTGCCTCTTCCCTGAAGCAGATGAGAGCATGATAGACACCGACCTTGAAAGAGACATGGGCCTTGTCCTCCAGGCAAGCACTCTTGCAAGAGCAGCAAGAAACGCCGCCAACATCAAGAACAGGCAGCCTCTTGGCAAGATGTACGTCAAGGCTGACAGACAGCTGTCTGACTACTATCTGTCCATCATCGCAGATGAGCTGAATGTCAAGGAAGTCGAGGAGATCTCCGATGCTTCCGGATACATAAGCTACTCCTTCAAACCGCAGCTCAAGATCCTCGGACCTAAGTTCGGAAAGAAACTGGGCGAGGTAAGGAACGCTCTCAGCGCTCTCGACGGCAATGCCGCAAAGAAGAGCCTGGACGAGAACGGATATCTGACTTTGAGCCTCTCTGACGGTGACATCACTCTCACCGCCGAGGAAGTACTGATAGAGACAAAGCAGACGGAAGGCTTCGAGTGCGTAAGCGAAGGCAACGTGATCGTCGCTCTCGACACCCATCTCACGGATGAGCTCATCGAAGAAGGCTTTGTGAGAGAAATAATCTCAAAGCTTCAGACGATGAGAAAGGAAGCCGATTTCAACGTCATGGACAACATCGACGTCTACATGGCCGGAAACGAAAAGATTAAGGCTATCGCAGACAGGAATGCTGACTTCATCAAGGAGAACGTCCTTGCAGTCAACATTTTGGAAGGAAGCGCAGACGGATATACCAAGGATTGGGATATCAACGGCGAGAATGTAACATTCACCGTGGTAAAACTCTGACGTCAATAAAACACAGGTCCCGAAGCATCAGCTCCGGGGCCTGTTTTCGTATGTGTTTCAGCAGAGTTTTTCTTATGCTGCTGAAAGCTCGAATGTGACATCTGTTTCTTCGTCCAGCTCAACACTGCTTACGCCCACCTGAGACATCTCTCCGTCGACATACAGGCCCCACCACTGCTGTGTGGCGTTGTAGTCTGCATACATTCCGTCGACTGTATCGACCATCAGGCCATACTCGCTGTCTGAGCCTTCTACGAGATCATTCTCGACGAGGGCTTCGTCCAGTGTCTCTGCGTCAGTATGGATCTTGAAGTTTACTGTCTTTCCTTCTGCACTCACTGTGAAGTTAACGATCTTTGAGCCCTCTCCGAGCTCGACATCCTCTGTGTAGGTAGCATCGTCCCAGAGGCTCTCCTCCCGGACTTCTGCTGTGGATTCTTCAGGCTCTGAAGGTGCCGGAGCCGGTTCTTCCTTCCGTGAACATGCAGCAAAGGAGACGACCATTACTGCAGACATGAGGATTGCAAATAACTTTTTCATTTTCGTGTGTTCCTTTCTTTAAAAATCGCAATAAAAAAACCTGCCAGAGCAGGCGGAACACATCGCCCGAAGGCGATATACTCCCACCCGCCTTCTATTGCCCAAGGCGATGGACGGCTCATGAGTGCAGGCATTCCGACTTGATACCTTTCCGGTAGATACGATAATGGCTGTTGCGACGGATTCTCACCGCACTTCCCCTGCATCCGCTCATTGCGGAATATCCCAGTGTTGCCGTATTTTTCTATTGCATATGTGGGTATGATATCACAAGTTTGCCGTGAATTCAACAGAGGACATCACGGGGATGTCCTCTGTATTCCCCGATAAATATCAGATGTCGTTTCTTGAGAGGCTTGGGACAAATTCCTTGCAGACGGCGACATCCTCCGTTCCGTAACCGACTGCAAGCCGTGAGAGCGGCACATTCTTTTCAGGGATGCCCAGCTCTGCCTTCAGCTCCCCGTTCTTTGAAAGGGCCGCGGTGACACCGTAGAGATAGATGTTTCCAAGACCCAGATCGGTTGCCATAAGAGCCATCATCTCGATGACGCAGGCGGCATTCATCTCTGCAAGGCCCGGCCGTGTCGGCTTCTGTGATACGATGATGAGCGCAGGAGCTCCGTAAATCATGTCACGTTCCGGACCTGCCCGGTACCCGAGCTTTTTGAGCATCTCATCATCAGTGACGACCGTGAGATGCGGCTTTCCCATCTTCGGCATTCCTAGAGGGGCAAGCGAAGCTGCCGTGATGACCTGCTCAAGTTTCTCCGGCTCTACCTTTTTCGGCAGATACGAGCGGCATGACTTTCTTGAGAGCAATACTGTTTTCAGTTCCATTTTTCAGACTCCTTTCACGTGTCTTCTTTATACTCATATATTATCACCATATATGAAAAATGACGGTGACAAAAGTCACCGTCATCTATCTGTTATTTCCGGTCCTCAAGCTCACCCTTGCCCCGTGCGGCAAGATAGGCATTCAGGAAGCCCTGGATGTTTCCGTCCATTACCATGTCGACCCTTCCGTCCTCATAGCCCGTCCTGTGGTCCTTGACCAGGGTGTACGGCATGAATACATAGCTTCTGATCTGGCTTCCCCATGCGATCTCCTTCTGAACGCCCTTAATGTCCTCGATCTTGTCCAGATGCTCCCTCTCTTTGATCTGGGCAAGTTTTGCCTTCAGCATCTTCATTGCCATGTCCCTGTTCTGGAACTGGCTCCTCTCGTTCTGGCAGGCCACTACTATGCCCGTAGGGATGTGGGTCAGTCTGACGGCTGATGAGGTCTTGTTGACGTGCTGACCGCCGGCTCCGGAAGACCTGAAGACGTCCATCTTGATGTCCTCATCCCTTATGACGATCGACATGTCGTCATCTATCTCCGGCATGACTTCACAGGATGCGAACGAGGTGTGCCTCCTTCCAGACGCGTCAAAAGGAGATATTCTGACAAGTCTGTGCACGCCGTTTTCGCCCTTCAGAAAGCCGTACGCGTTTTCACCTTCGACCGAGAAGGAGACCGACTTTATTCCGGCTTCATCGCCTTCAAGATAGTCTATGGTCTCGGTCTTGTATCCGGCCTTCATGCAGTATCTTGTATACATCCTGAACAGCATCTCGCACCAGTCCTGGCTCTCGGTGCCGCCTGCTCCCGCATGCAAAGTTATGATCGCGTTGTTGGCATCATATTCGCCAGTGAGCATCGTCGTCAGCTTCAGCTGCTCTATCTTTTCGGACAGCTTTGCAGATGTATCGATTATCTCCTGCTCCAGGCTCTCGTCCTCAAGTTCGGTATACAGCTCGATCATGGTATCCAGGTCGGAATATATCTGCTCGATGGAATCGATGCCGTTTCTCTTCTCCTTCAGGGTCTTGAGCTGAGAGAATATCCCGTTTGCCCTGTCCTGGTCGTTCCAGAAATCAGGCTGCTGGGTGTGCATCTCAAGTTCCTCTATCTTTCCGGAAAGCTGCTCATAGCCAAGGCTCTGCTTGAGATCTTCGATCCGCGGAGCACTGTCGGATAGTATCTTCTTGTAGTCATCTATTAAAATCATCGAATACCTCAATTATTACACAATATTGAATTAATATATTGTATAGGTAGAAACAGAATTATGTCAAGTATGCCTTTCTTTACAGAATTACGTATTTGTTGTTATACAATTGATGTGAGACCACCCGGATAGAAAAAAGCGATTGGATTC
>CAZDOS010000074.1:0-5363 GCA_964507095.1 uncultured Oscillospiraceae bacterium
AGGGGACCTTTCGGTCCCCTTTGGTAGATCAAATGAATTTGACTGCGGTGCCGTACGCAATGACCTCGGCAGCGCCCTGCATGATGGCACTGGAAGCATAGCGTACATTAACGACTGCATCTGCCCCAAGAGCCTCGGCCTCCTCGACCATTCTCTTTGTGGCGATCGCTCTGGCCTCGTTCATCATCTCAACGTAACTGGTGAGCTCTCCTCCGACGATGGTCTTGAGTCCCCGTCCGATATCCTTTCCGATGTGCTTTGACTGGATCGTTCCGCCCTTTACAAGTCCCAGCATCTCCAGCGTCTTTCCTGTGATATAATCCGTGTTTACAAGTAACATTTTAAGAACCTCCAAATGTGATATATGTTTCCCTTTATTGGTTAATACTTATCCAGATCGTCATTTTCGTCGCTCTCTATCTCTTTTATCCTTGCTAGACTCACGCTTATGAATGCGATGGCCAAAGCCGCTGGAATAACTCCCCACAGAACATTATATGGGAAAGGTATTGTCGCATAGACCGCACCCATGTAGATGAGCATGTAAAGCAGAAAGATTGCAGAGATAACGATGACAGCGATCTTGTTCTTCCTCTTCTTATCCATTTCCGTTCTCTCCTCGAGCTCTATATCGATATATCATGATTTGCCTCAGAAACACGGACCATGGCGTTCCGGGTCGTATTATTTACAAGCAAATATGAATTTGTTAGAATAATCTAATAACCAAATGTTTTTTGACAATTGACTTTTTAACTGATCAATAATCTGGTTATGACTCCCTTTCAAATGGGAAGGGATATTGTTATCGTATTTATTATCTATCTTAAATGAGTACGATTTGTGTTGTTATTGATAATACTGTCTTTCCTGCGATAAGTATGAAGGAGAATTGTATTGAAGAGATATGACTGCTTGATTGTCGGCCGGGGGTTGTTTGGCTCCGTATGTGCAAGGGAGTTAACAGACAGAGGCTTTTCATGCCTGATAGTTGAAAGAAGGAACCATATCGGCGGCAATGCATATACCGAGACAATTGCCGATATAAATGTTCATAAATATGGCGCACATATCTTCCATACCAATGACAGAGAGGTCTGGGAGTTTGTGAACAGGTTTGCTGATTTTAACAGATATACCAACAGCCCCATAGCAAATTATAAGGGCGAGATCTACAACCTGCCTTTCAATATGAATACTTTCAACAAGATGTGGGGAGTCATCACGCCGGAACAGGCGAAGGCCGAGATAGATCGTCAAAGGATGGAGGCAGGGATAACAGATCCGCAGAACCTGGAGGAACAGGCAATCAGTCTTGTTGGAACAGACATCTATGAGAAGCTCATCAAAGGTTATACTCAGAAACAGTGGGGAAGAGAATGCAGTGAATTACCTGCGTTCATAATAAAAAGACTGCCTGTCAGATTTACTTATGACAATAATTACTATGATGCTCTGTATCAGGGGATCCCGACAGGGGGCTATACAAAGCTCATAGAAAAGATGCTGGACGGAGTCGAGGTCAGGCTTGATGAAGACTATTTACTCAGGAAAGACTACTATGACAGCATGGCAGACACGGTGATCTATACCGGAGCGATTGACGAGTATTACGGGTACCGACTCGGATCGCTGGAATACAGGAATGTCAGATTCGAAACTGAAGTTCTTGATATACCTAACTTTCAAGGGAGTGCCGTGGTCAATTACACAGACCGGGATACGCCTTTTACGAGGATAATAGAACATAAGCATTTTGAGTTCGGCAATCAGGAGAAGACGGTTATCAGCAGGGAGTATTCCTCTGAGTGGAAACCGGGGGATGAAGCCTACTATCCTGTAAACGATTCCAGAAACAACGCGCTGTTCAACAGTTATAAGGAACTTGCCGATAAAGAGAGCAATATCTTATTTGCCGGACGATTGGGCGAATACAGATATCTGGATATGGATACGGTGGTCAGGAAAGCCTTGGACATGGCCAGGCAAATTGACAGATGATTCAATAGTTGAAACATGATTAAAAGGAACCAGAAGATTATTAATGCATTGAATATGATAAGCGACGGCATAATCATCATTATGTCCTATTTCGTTGCGATTTATATAAAGTTCAATCTTCTGGATGGCCGTGTCAGTATAGACCTGTGGCACCATCCTTATACTTTGCTTCCTTTGATCTATGCCGTTTGCGTCGTTCTGACATATGTGTCTGTAAGGATGTACGGCTCTTTCAGATTTAAGCACAGGATGGACGAGATAACCAGGGTGTTTTTTATCAACGGGGTATGGATGCTGGTCGCTGTAACATACCTGTATCTGGTCAAGGAATTCCATTTCTCAAGAAGTGCGCTTTTCATTTTCTATCTGATTGCCAGTGTTTTGCTTATCTTAAAGAAGTGGTCCGTCAGGCTGATAATGAGAGCGTTCAGAAGCCACGGCTACAACCAGAAGCATGTCGTGATAGTGGGAAACGGACATTATGCAAAACAATATGTTGATGACATCCGAAAGAATCCTCAATTGGGCATAACGATAGACGGATATCTGTCCAAAGTCAAGAAAGATGAGCTTGGCACTAATCTGGGAGCGTATGAAGATCTTGAACGGGTTCTTGAAAGAATAGACCCGGATGAGATCATCATAGCCCTGGAGCCGCACGAAATAGACTTCATGCAATATGTGATCGATTGTGCCGATAAGGAAGGCACAAGGCTCAGTCTGATCCCTTTCTTTGCGGATTATATGCCGAGCCATGTCGTAATGAACATAGTTGACGATACTAAGCTGATCGACATGAGGGCAACACCTCTGGACAATTTTGCACTTGCACTGATAAAACGAGTAATAGATATAGTCGGTTCTGCGTTGGGATTGGTTTTGCTGAGTCCGCTGCTGCTGGCAGTTGCAATAGGCGTCAAGCTTTCCAGTCCGGGTCCCGTTCTGTTCAAGCAGGAGCGAGTAGGATTGAATAAAAAGAAGTTTAACATGCTTAAGTTCAGGTCGATGAGGCTCAATGACGATAGCAACGTGGCATGGTCGAAGGATAAGGATCCAAGAAAAACCAAATTCGGATCGTTGATAAGAAAGCTTTCAATCGACGAGTTGCCGCAGCTCATAAATGTACTTAAAGGCGACATGAGCCTGGTCGGACCGCGTCCCGAGATACCTTACTATGTAAATCAGTTTAAGGAAAATGTTCCCCTGTATCTTGTAAGGCAGCTGGTTCGCCCGGGCATGACAGGTTGGGCGCAGATCCACGGCTTCAGGGGAGATACATCGATAGAGCAGAGAGTTAAGTACGACATCTGGTATATTGAGAACTGGTCCCTGGGGTTGGATCTCACCATTTTGATCAAGACCATATTCGGCGGCAAGTTTATCAACAATGAGGTCATAAATAATGAAAAGTGACAGAAGGAATATCGCATTGCTGGTTGCTTCCCATAAGGAATATGATATGCCGGATGATCCGATGTATATGCCGATCTGGGTTGGAGCACGGATAAATCCTTCAAAGAACTACACTCCGGACAATACAGGTGAGAACATCTCACGGAAGAATAAGAACTATTGTGAGCTTACAGCCATTTACTGGGCATGGAAGAACCTGGAAAGTGACTATATTGGCTTATGCCACTACAGAAGATACTTCAAAGGGAAGAAACGGTTTCCGGTAAACGGAAAACAAATTGAGATACTCAGCAAGGATGAAACTGAAAGTTTGCTGGATAAATACGATGTGATACTTCCCCGAAAGAGGAACTATTATATCGAGACGACTTACAGCCAATACGTCCATGCTCACCACCGGATCGATCTTGATACAACAAGGCAGATAATCGAAGAGCTTTATCCGGAGTATGTCGAGATGTTCGATAAGTTGATGAATAAGACGGCGGGACACAAATTCAATATGTTCATCATGCGCAGGGATATCTTTGACAACTATTGTGACTGGCTGTTCAGCATATTGTTCGAACTGGAGAGGAGACTGGATATATCCGGTTATTCTGTCAACGATGCCAGAGTGTTCGGATTCGTAGCTGAAAGATTGTTGGATGTTTGGATCGAGACTAACGGTATCAGTTACGGTGAACTGCCTGTAGTCAACTGCGAGAGTCAGAACTGGCCCAAAAAGGGAGCGGCATTCCTTAAAAGAAAGTTCTTTACTGCAAGGAAAGCCTGATATATTAGGATGTTGAGAAGATGGAAAACAAGGGTAATATAGACTTTGTCATAACATGGGTCGACGGAAATGACCCGGCGTGGATAGAAGAAAAAGCGCGATATACGATAGATGGAGATGGACGAGATGTGAGATTTAGAGACTGGGATCTGCTCAGATACTGGTTCCGAGGAGTCGAAGCGAACGCCCCATGGGTCAGGAAGATTCATTTCGTCACATGGGGACACCTTCCAGAATGGCTGAATGTGAACAACCCAAAGCTTAATATCGTTAAGCACGAGGATTTCATCCCTGAAAGATTTCTGCCGACATTCAACTCGCATACCATAGAACTGAATCTGCACAGGATCGAAGGCCTTTCGGACACATTCGTATATTTCAATGACGATATGTTTCTGATAGACCAGGTACCGGAGGAGTTCTTCTTCAAAGAAGGGCTTCCATGCGATGCTTTTCAGATGAGCCCAATCTATTTCGGAAGGGATTCCATAGGCTGGATCAACGGTTCCAATACCAGCGTCATCAACGATCATTTCAGAATGAGAGATGTCGTAAAGAAAAACTGGAAGAAGGTATTCAGCCCCAAAAACGGAATAAAGAAGAACATAAAGAACCTGGCGCTTTCTTTTTTGGTCCCATGGTTCCCAGGACTCGACTACTGGCATATAACCTCTTCCTTTCTGAAAGAGACCTTTGAGGAGGTCTGGGAGATTGAGCCAGAGATCCTGGAGGAGACCTGCAGATGCAGATTCAGAGAAAAAACAAATGTAAGTCCCTTCCTGATGAAAGACTGGCAGCTGGTGACAGGACGCTTTATGCCAATGTCTCTCAAAACAGGGAAAGCATATCATCTCAATGATAAGAGAGTAGGGTTTGTTGAGAAGACGCTGGAACGAAAGAGCTACAAGATAATCTGCATAAACGACACAGAAAATCTAACCGATTGGGAAGATGCAAGAGACAGGATAAAGGCTGCTTTTGAGAAAGACTATTCTGGCAAGTGTTCGTTCGAACTTTAAGCAAAAATGGTCTACGTTGCGTAATATATTATCAGTAAAGAGAAAAACAACAAATGATAGCAAGATTCAAAAAGTACTATTTCCTTTTTGAGGAACTGGTTGCAAGAGACTTCAAGCAAAAGTACAAGCGTTCCGTCCTTGGAGTGGGATGGAGC
>CAZDOS010000075.1:0-5174 GCA_964507095.1 uncultured Oscillospiraceae bacterium
CTTTTTTTGGTCTTATGTCAAATGTGCTCGTAGTGCTTTGCGACGTCCTTGAGATAATCTATTATCGGCAGATGCTGAGGGCATACTCCTTCGCACTGACCGCACCCGATGCACTCGCTGGCCTTTCCGAATTTCTGGGACAGTATCTCGTAGTTCGTGAAATTGATGGTCCAGCCCTTCTCTTCCAGATTTTCTCTCATATCCTCGTTATAGATCGAGAAGTATTCCGGTATGCAGATCTTCATCGGGCAACCTTCGGTGCAGTAATGGCATGCGGTGCACGGGACGGTTATCTGGCCGTTTATTATCCTTGCAGCCTCGAAACAGAGCTTCGTCTCATCCTCGGTGAGAGGCCTGAAATCCTTCATGTAGCTGATGTTGTCTTCCATCTGTGCCAGGTTGCTCATTCCTGAAAGCACCATCATGACGTTCGGCAGAGTTGCAGCAAATCTGATCGCCCAGCTTGGAACGGACATGTCAGGCTCGCGGCTCTTGAAAAGCTCTGCTGCCTTGGCAGGAACGTTAGCCAGCGTGCCGCCCTTGACCGGCTCCATGACTATGACAGGCTTGCCGTGCCTTGTCGCGACATCATAGCAGGCCTTGGCCTGGATCCATTCGCTTTCCCAGTCGAGATAGTTGATCTGGAGCTGAACGAATTCCATCTCCGGATGCTTTGTCAGGATATCGTCCAGCAGGCTTGCCTTGTCGTGGAAGGAGAAACCGGCATGCTTTACAAGGCCCTGCTCCTTCTTCTCAAGGAGCCAGGAGAAGCAGTCGAACTTCTCATATGTCGGGAGCATGTTCTCTTCGATACCATGAAGGAGATAGTAGTCGAAATAGCCTGCTCCTGTCTTGGCGAGCTGCTCGTTGAACACCTTGTCCCTGTCTTCAAAGGAAGACACAAATCCGGCGTGGAGCTTTGTGGACAGAGTGAAGCTGTCCCTTGGATACCTGTCGACGAGCGCTGTCTTTGCCGCATTCTCGCTTGCGAATCCGTTGTACATCCACGCGGTGTCGAAATACGTGAAACCGTTCTCCATGAACAGATCTACCATTTTCTTCAGCTGTTCCAGGTCGATACTTGCTGCGTTTGCCGGGTCGAGCTGTGGAAGCCTCATGAGTCCGAAACCCAGCTTTTTGCTTGGAATAAAGTCCATTTCAGATGGTCCTCCTTTATTATCATATCCTATTTCTTAATGAAGATTATATTATGCTTGCAAGCTATATACAAATAGTTATATATTATAGATAGTTATGCATTTTTAACATATTTCGTGAGGGTATGATATGAATTTCAGTTATTTTGAGTACTTCCTATCTGTCATCAGAGCGGGAAACATTTCCAAGGCGGCTCGGGAACTGCACATATCGCAGCCGGCCCTTTCCAGACGGATAGCAAATCTGGAGGATGAGGTGGGAGCGAAGCTGTTCGCCAGGGGAAGCAGAAGGGCAGAGCTTACGGAAGAAGGACAGATATTCAGGAAAAGAGCAGAGGAGATGATGGATCTTCTGAGCCTGACGCGCCGGGAGATTAGGCAGGCAAAGGAGAACGTGCTGGGAGAGATAAGGATAGGAGCAGGTGAATCCAAGGCTTTCGGATATATTTCAAAAGCTGCCTGCCGCATGATGGAAAGATTTCCGGGAGTAAAGATCCATGTAGTGAGCGGCGACACAATGGATCTGACAGAACAGCTGGACAGGGGACTCATCGATGTCGCGCTATTGTTCAGCAACGTTGATTCCGAGACGTATGACATGATAACCATTCCGTCAGAAGACAGGTTCGTGGCTCTCATGAGGAAGGACAGCCCTCTAGCACAAAAGACGATCGTCAGGCCTGCGGATCTGGCCGGATATCCCATCATCCTGTCAAGGGCTGCAGAGGGAAGGATCGTGTCGGAGAAGGACTATGGCGATCTTAATGTAGTCGCCACGTACAACCTTGCATATAATGCGTCGATCATGGTAAAGGACGGGGCGGGGATAGCCCTGGTGTTTGACGATCTCATAAATATTTCCGGAAACAACGAACTGTGCACAAGGCCGCTGGAAAAGGATATTGAGGCAAAGGGAACGCTTGTCTGGAAAAAATACCGGACAATTCCTACTCCGGTAAGACTGTTCATTGACGAGATCAGAGTTGAAGAATAATATACTCCCCGCAAGAGGCAAGAGTCCTTCTGTCGCGGGGAGTATTTCGCTTGAACATGGGCCGAGAGGCAAGACTATGCTCACGTCTCCTTATCGTTTGGCCCGCCGTATCTGCTGAATTCCGCCTGGTACAGTGGATGCGGAACAACAGGCGATGCCCCGGTCCGGTATATTCTCACCGTAGGACTTTCATAGACAAGATCAAAGGTCCGGTCAAGGGCTTTGGTGCTGCCCGGGAACTGTTTGGAATATATAAGATGAGTGATGCCTGCCTCTAATACGATGCTTCTCAATTCATCGCTGCCGGTCTCTTCGCTGAACAAGGCATCGTTCACTGCCCTTCTCTGCGACACAACATAGTAAGGCACGCCCATATTGGTGAGCGCATATGTGTATCCCTCCATATATCCCTGCCTGCCGGACAGAGCGGAATAAACATTTGAAACGCCGTCCTGTGAGATGTCAAGGCTGTTGATCCTGTTTGTCGCAAACAGAGCAGTGCTGTCAGTGCTGCTTCTCAGAAAGTCCATGGCATCTTCGTCATCCTCGTTGATCATGGCGCGGTATATGTATTTTTCCTGCAGTCCCGCATTTTTCAGGAACACTCTCAGCCCGCTTCCGCAGAAATTGACATACATGAAGCCCTGTGTAATGAAACACACAGCCCGCAGTGATGCGGCTATAGTCTTAAGCAGCTTTTTTCCCTCGATCTTGTCCAGAGCGTCTATTGCGAGCAGATGCAGGAAATAGACTGACAGGAAAGCAAAATATACCTGGCTCATGGCATAGTGGTTGAACAGATAGAATGCAAGAAGACCTCCGACGACCAGACTGTTTGCCCAGAGCCTTGCCCCTTCAAGCCTGAACAGTCTCTTTACGTCAGATACCAGTCCGACGGCATACAGGAAAAACTGCAGGGGAGCCATAAGGAACGAATGCCGTACCATCATCGCAAGGCAGGCAAGCAAATGCTCATTTCTCGGTCCGTAAGGGAACAGCCTGTCGGTCACAGGAGCAAATACGGTCCTGCTCAATGTTCCGCTGAAAGAGAAAGGCATGCTGGTTGCCGCCCCCGAAGCGAAGAACACCTTGTAGACGGCAAGGAATCCCAGTCCCAGTATAAGGCCTGACACCAGACCTTTCACCCTTGCCTTTTTCTGAACGAAGAGCCAAAGGACCGTGATGACGGACCCGATGGCCACTATCGCAGACAGCGGGCCCTTCGAGAAAATAAGGACGAAGAACGAGACCAGCCAGATGAGGAGAGATATCAGGTCGACATCAAATTCCTTCTCCATGAGCTGGAGGAACACGATCCCGTAAACAGACAGGAATATGAAGGCAGTGCCCTGGCTGTTGATATTGGTTATGAGATGTTTTGCAAGGTCGTTGTAGAACAGGCTCCTTCCGGAACCGAGACACATCCACAGGCTCCGGCATCCGAAAAGGAACATGGAGTAGGTAAAGTACAGCGACTTCTTTTCCTGACCGTAATAGACCTTGCCGAAACCGTAGAGAGATGCTATAAGGGCCGATAATATGTACGGATATATATAGAATGCGAGTATCTTGTAAGCGGATATGCCGCTGATCCAACTGATCGCCCCCGCAAACATTTCTGTCAGATAATGGTAGTGGAGCTGGACACCCGAGTATCTGATGTCCTCCGGAATGAAACGGATCTTGAAAGACTCCGCATTGCCCACGTTCCAGAGCAGGTCCTGATTGATCAGTGTGACGCCTACGCTTGAAGGCAGTGCGTTCTTGACGACCATGGTCCAGACCGACAGGAACAGAAGAGCGGAAAACAGCATAATCAGCATCCACCGGTCGGGAGTGATCTCTTTACTGATCGTCAAACCGCCCTTCCTGACGGATGAAAACAGGTATATGCATCCAAGTACAGGCGGAACGGTCATAAGCAGAAGCTTGATCCCGAGACGCATCGCGATGCAGTATACAAAACAGAAAAAACCGACTCCGAAAAGTATGCTCATCCGAACGGACGAACCTCTGAATCTGGAATCGGTATTCAGGGCTTTTGACCAGAATCTTCCGGGCAGCCATACGTAAAAGAGCATAATCAACGCCAGTAGAGCCATGTCGAAAATGCTTCCGCCGCCAAAAACAGTCATACCGAAATAGACCGCCAAGGTCACTGCGGCCAGGAAACGTTTCAGTATGGTAGATCCTTCATAGAAGCTTTTGGCGAGTTTAGCCATTCATATACCCCGTATTCTTTGCCACAGTATACCACAACGGAAAGAAAAGATAAATTGAGGAAAAAAGAAGGCACGGCCGCAGATGAACGGCCGTAAAAAAACAGGCGATCAGGTCAAAAAAAGAAGTGTAAATAATTGTTGACAACGATATTTCGGTATGCTATATTATTTAGGCACACAGTGCTGGTGTAGCTCAGCCGGTAGAGCAGCTGATTTGTAATCAGCAGGTCGGGGGTTCGAATCCGTCCACCAGCTCCATATTTTTTGGGAGAGTTCCCGAGCGGCCAAAGGGGGCAGACTGTAAATCTGTTGTCACTGACTTCGATGGTTCGAATCCATCCTCTCCCACCAAATATTTAAGCCCGTCATTCGACGGGCTTTTGTGTTGTCCGAGTCCTGTTACAGGCGCGTCAGCCGGTCGCCTGGCTTTCATCCAGATGGCCTGACCGTACTTTTCAAAAAACAGAAAAATAAGCATTGACTACCCGTCATCATTTCAATATAATATATCGAAATATATTTCGAAAGCGCGCTTTGGGCGTGAGTATGAAAATGCACCATGCAGCTTCTTCGGCAATCACATACCGGGGAAGCTTTTTTATGAGAAGGAGAGGAATAATGCAGAAACAATCTAAGAATCTTACTGTGAGAATGCTGATTGCGATGATTGCTGCGGTCGTATCCGGTATCGGTGTCATCTTCTTAAGAGAGCACCTGATTTCTTCCGGAAATGCCGGCACATGGAGTTTTATCAACAATCTTCTGTTTGCGGACATTTCAGCAGCCGGCAACGAGAAAGCG
>CAZDOS010000076.1:0-5068 GCA_964507095.1 uncultured Oscillospiraceae bacterium
CTGTGAAGCAAGAAGCTCCGTACTTCTAAGCGAAGCGAAAGTCGGAGTAGTTCACTAGAGCCTGCTCGCCTCCCAGCTCGAAGCGTCGATGCTGGCCGTGTAATGGTCCTCTACTACCAGGAACACCAATCCTCGCTTGCCCTTCTCCCTGAAGGTCCATATCGTGTCTTCTCCGGCTTCCTCTTCGCTGACGAGCTCAGCCTTGATATTGCGGCTTTTGACAAGCTTCTTGGCGTCGTCCGCCGAATAATCCCTGTTGCAAGAGCAGACCGAAAAGCAGGCAAATATCAGAAGTGCTGCTGCGAGCATGCGTTTCTTCATTGTTGCCTCCCAATGTCTTCTGAAAAGATATCGCTTGCGTTTATTGTATATCCTTGCGGAGAGGATTTGCAACCGGAGCCAAAGGTTTAAGGTATATCCACATTTAGAACACGGATTTATGATATAATTCATATATATAAAATCTACAGAAAGGACAATTGAATATGGATCTATCTAATATCCGGCTCGAAGAGCAAGTCCAGCAGACCTCGCTGGTGTCTACCATGGCATACCTCGTGGGCGTGAGAAGAGATCTGATAGACAAGCCCGGTCAGGACACCCGGCTCCTGGAATCACTGGCCGAAAATGACGATGCGATAATAATGAGGAGCCTTTGCAACATACGTTCCAATCTTATGCTATATTTCTCTCGGACCGAAAGGGAGATGAGAAACGAATTAAAAAATCTTGACAGACAATCAACATATTCAGAAGACATCAATATCCTATATTCCAAAAATGTAAATATAATAAAAGCGAATTATACAGTAAACAAATATCTTGCAGACATAAACCTTTTGATAAATAACCGCCTTGAGAAAATAAGGCCGCTCTTCCCGGAGTGGGTAAACTGGGAATACATTAAAGATCTTTTCGTGATGCCTAAGGGTCAGAACGAGAATGCCATAAAGGCCGAATCCACCAAGTTCCAGCAGAACCAGGGATACTATCCGTTCAAGAGATACATCCATTGGATACCTGAGGACGAAGGGAACATCCTTTATACGGACAAGAAGTTCATCAACATTATTTACAGACAGCACAATGACTTCTTTGAGGATCCGTCAAAGTTTCAGGACGCCGGAGAAGAAGTCAAGGGCAACATCTATGATTTCATAAGGGATGCCCAGACAGTAATGATAATGGTAGACTGCGAGAACTCCGATCCTTACAAGCTTGCAGCGACGCTTACCCAGCTTGACGAAGGCGAGATCGCGAAGATCAAGAAGATAGTGCTGTTCGATGACGAGCATACGACAAGGGCATGGTCGTATCTGAAGCCGCTGACCAAGATCGACGTCGAGCATCACACGGTGGAAAGGATCAATAACTACAAGTCCCTGGTCGATGGAAAGATGATGCTTGCCATCCAGAAGGCGTTCCTGAAAGACGAGGCTGATTCGTTCATACTACTTTCCAGCGATTCCGATTACTGGGCTGTCATATCTGAGCTCCCGGATGCAAAATTCCTGGTCATGATCGAAGAGGAGAAATGCGGACCGGACATAAAGCGAGCGATGGATGAACACGGCATCTATTACTGCTACATAGACGATTTTTATACAGGAAAGATATCTGAATTCAAGAACGCGGTGCTGCTCACCGAGCTCAGGGAGAGGATGGCTAAGCTGGTCAATCTCAACGCGACGGACCTGGTTAACAGCATATTCCTGTCATGCAGAGTCGACGCCTCTGAAGCTGAGAAAAAGAACTTCTATGACAGATATATCAAGAAGCTCACCATGATGATCGACGAAAGCGACACGCTGAAGATAAGGATACCTGATTAAAACGGAGAAAACGAAAGGAAAACACTTAAGAGTATATATAATATGAATTATTTTTTAGTTGATTTTGAAAACGTAAAGAGCCGGGGACTCGAGGGGATCGACGAGCTGGGAGAGCAGGACAGGGTAGTGATCTTCTACAGCGACAATGTGAACACCATAACCTTTGACATGCATTACAAGATAATGGAGTCAAAGGCCGAGATCCTGATGAAGAAGGTGTTCGTAGGATCCAAGAACGCTTTGGATTTCCAGCTCGCCAGCAGCCTCGGCTATCTCATAAAGGAGAATGAAGGCCAGGATGCCGTATATAATATCGTTACCGCAGACCAAGGCTTCAGATTCCTCAAGGATTTCTGGGTGTCTCAGGGAGAGAGGGTCTTCATATTCAAGAACCTTAAATCAAAAGGAACGCCCAGGGTAAGGATCAAGAAGGAAAAAGAGGCTGAAGCCGAACTGCCGGCTGAAGTTCAGGCAAGCGTGCCTGAGGAAATAATGGAAGAGACGGTGGCGGAAGTGACTAAGCAGCTTCCTACAGCACGGCAGCTGGAGGAGATCCTCCCGGAAAAGGGCTGCTCGGACAAGGTGCTGGAGATCCTGCGTAACAGTACCACTAAGCAGGAAGTGAACAGCGCCCTGATGAAACATTTCCCAGGAGAAAAAAACAGGAGAGCGGGACGTTTTTACAAGGTCCTGAAGCCTATGCTTGCGGAGATACTCAAGTGAAAAGGTTCAAAACGCTGACCTGTCTGGTTTTGGCGGTGGGGATTCTGTTCGGCTGCGCCGCACAGCAGTCAGACAACTCTGCGGACGATCCCGAAGCGTATAACATCGCCGGTCCGAGCATTGCATCGCCCGAAACCATGCTCGTGATGAGAGTCCCGAATCTGGGGATGGAAGAAGGAGATGCAGGAAGATTCTCCGTCAACGACTACACCGCCATGCTCAAAACCAGCGGCAGCGATCATCTGCTGAGCCAGAGGATAGTCAACGAGGAGGATTCCGCATGGTATTATCGGAATCTTACCGGACTGACATCGATAATAGCCGATCACTATTATCAGGGCTTCGAAACGATTAAAACAGCGATACCCGGCGAAACAGTCGCCTATCTGGCTAAGGACGGGACCGTAACCGCGTACAGATGTGTTAGCATCTATCCTGACGGTCAGAATCTCAATGGGGATCTGGTCCTTAATGACGGCAGGGTGCTGCAGGCAGAAAAGGGTGATGGACCGCTTGCCACATACACATGCAATGACGACGTCGGCATCAGCATCACGGTGGTGTTCTGGGAGCCGATCATGACAATGTCTGTCATAAGGCCCGGGGCATATACCGCACAATAAAACAAAAAACTGCATGGTCAGAATGAACTGACCATGCAGTATTTATTATCTTTAGAGTTTTGTGCTGTTATCAGGTACGATATCTTCGTTTTTGCTTAGAATCGCAGAACCTCCCGCTTTCAGCATCTTCACTATTGTGGACAGTCCCTCTTTCTGCTTGTCCTTAGGAAGGTTCATTGCCGCGCTCCATATCTTTCCGACATTTCCAAACAGATCATCGGTAAGCTCAGGGAATGTGTCCGATTCGGCTTCCGACAGGATGTCAAAGGCAGTGTCGATAACGGAAGCTTTGGTATCCTCATCCAGAGTCAGCAACCATTCATCGACCATGTATTCGACCTTGTAGCTTATCGGGGCTCTGTTTTCGGTCACCACCATGTGATTTGCCAAGACCTGCCATGAGAACATATCGTGCTGAAGCAGGAATTTTTCGGTGCTCTCAACATAATAGGTCTTTAGTTTTGACTCAAACAGGCACCCGACAAGAGCCACCTCTGGAGATACGGATTCCGTTTTCGGAATGAGCCGGGTATATTCTGGCCTTTCAACGAATTCTTTGGAGAAACCCGGTCCGTCCAGATTGTAGACCTTCCGAATGCGAGCCCCTGCTTCTTCGTTACAGCAGCACGCGGCATAGACTGCAAAGTTTCCGCCCTTCGAATGCCCTCCCACTCGCAGGATCGGAACGTCCGGGAACATCTTCCGTATATAATTGAGATATATGGCGGAAGCAAGCTGCCCGTTTGTTCCAACCTGGTAGCTGAGCATCAGATCTTCTTTCCATCCGGCCAGTGTACTGTCGGTGCCTCTGTACCCTATGAACAGAGAGCCGTCACTGAGATGGTATGTAACGGCAGATAGCTGGATATCCGAATCCAGATCGACTTCATCCACATAGTTGGACAGCCTGAGACCCGCATACCTTTTTGATTTTACCATCCTTCTCATCAGGAAGGGTGACATTCTTGTATAGATCTTCCTGGATATGATCTCTTCATCGGTATATGCATTGAAATACCTTTCGCACACTTCCTCGATCGAGACCGATTCGCCGGAACCCATTGGCGGAACGAAACCTTCAAAATCCGTATAGATCAGCTGGCACAGTATGACAGCATCCACTATGTTGAAAGGATCGACGTCGAAGGTTATATCTCCTCTCCAATCCAGATAGGACTCCATATTGCCCATTTTCATTTACCTCTATAGTATATATATGATGTATATTATTTATTAAACACTTATTCAAAAAGTTGATATGTGTATTATACTATACATACCGCCCAAAGATAACTAAAAATCCATTAATAATTCGGAGAGAAAATGATTTATACAGAGCTTACGAAAAAAGCGATCAAGATCATGTATGAGGCACATAAGGACCGGAAGGACAAATCCGGTCTTCCGTATGTTTTTCATCCTTGGCATGTGGCTGAATCTATGGAAGATGAAGAATGCACCTGTACGGCACTTTTGCATGACGTTGTCGAGGATACGGACATGACTATTGAGGACCTGAGAAAAGAAGGTATTCCCGAAACTGTCTTGGAAGCACTTTCGTTGCTGACACACGAAAAAGGGAAGCCGTATATGGAGTATGTAAGGGATCTGTCAGTAAACAGGATCGCAAGGCGGGTAAAGCTTTCCGATCTTGCCCACAACATGGATCTCACAAGAATCGACAAACCATCGGAAAAGGATCTGGAGAGGCTGGAAAAATACAGGAACGCAAAAGAATTTCTGGAAAAAATAGTTAAAGAATGAGGCTGTTTGTCAATGATTAATTAAGGAAAAACAGTCTAAAAGAATTAAATATTCATTTCTACAAAAACCGCAAAAAAGTAGTTGACAAGGGGATAGTGGTGTGGTAGAATACTCAAGCTGTCAGAA
>CAZDOS010000077.1:0-5030 GCA_964507095.1 uncultured Oscillospiraceae bacterium
AGTAGCTCTGGTCATGCTCGTGAGGAAGGCCGAGATACTCGTCCATGTTGAATGTGACGACATTGGCGAAGCTCAGCTCGCCTGCCTGGTTCATCCTTGCAAGCTCCTTGTATACACCTATCGGTGAAGAACCGGTAGGAAGTCCGAGAATGAACGGACGTCCTGCTTCAGGACCGGCATTGTGCGCCTTGATCTTGGCAGCGATGTAGTCTGCTGCCCACTTTGTCATTTTATCGTAGTTATCCTGTATAACAACTCTCATATATGTAACTCCTATTACTGTGTTTGAATATGCCTTTTCAGCCGGTACGGATATGTGCCCGTGACCGACCGTCTTTGGCTTCTTACAGTGTTAAGAGAACCTCTGTTGCGGTTTTGATTCCGTTTTTTGCTTTCTCTCTGACGGCGCACCGTACGCCGTGGCAGCATCCGCCGAGTCTTTCGACAACTGCCATCCCTCGTCACCCTGTTACGGGCCAGGCGCTATAACCGCTCCCATTTTCTCCTTCCCCGGGAACTGTCATTTACTGAATGAAGTACGGCTGAAAATACATTTCCACACCGTTCCTCACTTTGAATCGGACCGTTACATCGTGAAACAATGCGACAAATCTCAAATTCGTTGCAATTTTACCACAGATGCGTCTTTTTGTCCATTTGGACGATTATTCTAATTGTAAACAAATATTTAATTATTCGACGATTTCCATTTTTCCTGAAAATCAATAATGTACAAATAAAGCCTGATTGCAACAATATTCTATATCTATGTATCAAGCTTACAAATGAATAGCGGAGGTCTTTTCCGACCTCCGCATATATATTGTCTTCAGCTGACGCTGTCTTTCTTTTCCCTTCTGTAATGCAGGAAAAGGATCAGCCATCCGAGGACTGTCAGTAGCACTCCGAAACCGCTGAACGTCCTGTCATATCCGAATGCCTTGACAAAGAATGAGCCCATCATCGGAGCCACCGCGTTTCCTATGTTCTGGCCGATCTGGATGGTCGATGTGGCGACACCGGTCCTGCTCTTGTCGAGCTTCTTTATGACATCGGCCTGCAGGGAAGGAACGCCCGCTCCCTGCCCTACGGCAATTATGACGCTGGCCGCCATGACGGCCGTAAGCGTATAGCTGAAGCCCAGGACCGCCATTCCTATCGAAGTCAGCAGCACCGCGGGCACGACAAGGAAATATACTCCCTTCTTGTCCAGAAGCCTTCCGGTGATCGGTTTCCGTGCGACCATGATTATGGAATGTATGGTGAAGTATATGGCGATATTGGCAATGTGCCTCTCGTCTCCGATTATAGCAAGATATGTCGAGATCAATCCGCTTCCGGCGGAGAACAGCGCCGCCAGCAGCATGAATCCTGTGAATTCCACGGCCATCAGGCTGTCCAGTGTGATCTTTCTCTTCACCGCGCCGTCCGTATCCGGCTTCTTTCCCGGAAGGAACGTTATGACGGCTGCGCACAGGAATATTGATACGGCTGCGCATATGAACACAAGAGAGTAGCCGCCTTTTTCGACAAGCCTGAGCCCGAGTGCAGGTCCGACTGCCTGGGCAAGGACGCTTGAAAGAGCAGCATACCCCAGTCCTTCGCCCATCCTGTGGGATGGGATGAACTCTGTCGAGAAGGCTACGGCCGTGACATTGTTTATTGAAAAGAATATGCCTATGAGCAGTCTGAGCGCAATGAGCATCGGAATGCTTGTTACGAAGGAGTGCCGGATCAGAACGATCCCGTAGCATACGGATGACACCTGCAGTATCGTCTTCTTGCTGAACCTGTCGGACAGCACTCCAGCGAAGGGGCATACGAACAGTGACATGAGTGACATCAGGCCTGCGATCGTGGAGGCCAGTGTCAGATCCGGATTAAGTGTAAGCGAAAACTTTGCCACCAGCGGATAGGTCATCATCGCGGCAGCCATTGAGAAAAAGGTGAAGAGGAGCACCAGAAGGAATCTGGGTGTCCATATGGCATCGGTCTTGTTCATTGAATTCTTCTTTCTGAAACTGATTATCTAATAATAATCATTCTGTCACTGTTTTTCAACTGTGTTTTTGATCTGTTCAGATGCTGTTGAAGTCCGTGTTCCTGTAGGAAAACAGCCTGTCTGCCATCTCCGTACCGTAATCCTCCGCCAGATCTCTCAGCACGTCTGAGGCGATCCTCTCTCCCCGGCTTGAAAAGATGGCTTCACAGACTTCCCTGTAGGCAAAGTACGAATGAGCGCAATGATACTCGAAATCCTTGAGCCCGCTCGGATTCTTGGAAAGATCCATGTCGGGCGTGAGCCCTGAAGCCGCTACGGTCTGTATGCAGTGGCTGTGATCGTGCAGCGTCTGGAGGGTCCTGTAGTCTATCTCCGGATTGAAACCCCTGCAGATCGAGGCATCCAGATCGCGGCAGTACAGAAGACCTTCTTCAACGAGGCCCATCTTTTTGAACTGGGCATGCCAAGGGCAGGTGAATATGTGCACTTCATAATCGGGAGCCAGAGACATGACCTTGGCATCATTTGCCACTCCCGCATCCTTTGCAGACCGGGTGTTGACCCATTCTCCGTATCTGACATATGTCCGGTAGGTAAGTGGCTGACCGTCCCTGATCGCTCTCTGTGCCATCCTGCGCCCACGCTGCTGAGCATAGTGTCTGGTCCGGTGGAGAAAGGCTTCCTTTCCCCTCTCTCCGAATCTTTCTTCCAGATAGACGCAGTATTTTGCTGCGATGTACGCATGTATCATCTCATTGAATCCCATGTTTACCTCCCTTTTCCTTTGCGGGAAAAGCCGATCCCCGCCATGTCGTCTTTGTTAATAGGATACATCCTCGGCACGATGAAAATCAAGGTTGGACACTTCTCTTCCGTTTGACTGGATGAACGGCAAAGTATACAATTGACATATATGTAAATATGAAAATACATCATTTCAGTCGATGGAGGATATGAATAAGTGAAGACAGTCGTCATTACAGGCTCAGCCCGAGGATTCGGATTGTGCCAGGCAAAGAAATTTAAGGAGCTTGGATTCAATGTCGTGATATCGGACATAAACGAAACAAATCTTAAGAAGGCTCTGGAAGAACTGCTTTTGATAAGGCCGGATGACACGAAAGCAATAAGCGTTGTCTGCGATGTGACCAGATACCGGGATCTCGAAGGACTCTGGAACAGCGCCAAGGATGCATTCGGCGATGTGGACATCTGGATAAACAATGCAGGCGTCAACTCGCCTGACAAGCCGGTGGCAGAGCTGACGGAGAGGGAGATCTCCTTTATTCTGGATGTTGACCTGAAGGGCACCATCCTCGGCTCGAAGATCGCCTTTGCCGGAATGAAGGAGCAGGGATTCGGACAGATATATAACGTTGAGGGCTACGGATCCAATGATGCCATGATGACCGGACTTACAATGTACGGGACCGCAAAAAGAGCAGTGACCTATTTCACCAGGAGCCTTGCCAAGGAAAGCCACGACGTAACGGGTGACGCCGTCAAGGTCTGCAGACTGACTCCGGGCATCATGATAACCGACTTCATCACCCACGCCAACGGCGATGCGACGACTATAGAACTGCCTGAAAAGACAAAGAAAGTATACAACATACTCGGCGATTATCCCGAGACGATCGTTGATTTCGCGGTGCCGCGCATGATCTCAAACACAAAGAACGATGCTGCCGTCGTATGGCTGACCGGATTCAGGGCATTTTCCAGGTTCATTACCTCGCCTTTCAAGAAACGCGACTTCTTCTCTGAGTAATACATATGAGGAATGCAAAGAGCCTCCGACGATCCCTTGGGACTGTCAGAGGCTCAACTCATAAGCAACAAGCTAAATCTTCAGTTTGGAATGATTATTTCTCGCATATCGCCCATGCGCGTACAGGAAGTCCTGTGGCGCCCTTGAAATTAGGCCATGCAACGACCATTATCGCACCTGCCGGAGGTACCTGATCAAGGTTGCAGAGAACTTCGACCTGCAGCTTTCCTGATTCCAGGACATATCTCTCACAGGCGAGATCTCCGAGGCGTGCAGCCTCCTTTGAAGCGTCTGTATCGAGTGTCTCGTGGCCGTTTGCCGCGGCATTCCTTGTCTCGTAGATGTACTTGAGTGCGTCAAGCGACCAGCCGGGGAAATTCTCGCTGCCGTCTTCCGCGATTCCGGAAAGGGCGTTCATATCCGGCCATTTCTTTGACCAGTCGGTCCTCAGGGCAACAAAAGCACCATCCGGGATCTTTCCGTACTTTTTCTCATAATCCATTATGTCTTCTGCCGTAGCAACATAGCAAGGATCTTCCTTGACCTTCTCGGTAAGGTCTACCACGCAAAGCGGATACACGCCGTCAGTCACTCCGAATTTCTCAGACAATGCACCGTCATGAGCAAAATGGCCTGGAAAGTCGATATGAGTGCCGAACTGTCCAGGGAATTTGAATGTCTGGATCAGGCATTCGAGCATCTCATTACCCCAGTCAAAAACCGTCTTGCCGATCTCCACTGAACCTTCCGGGATGCCTGCCCAGTACGGGCTGTCATTATCCAGCGGATGAGACAGCTCTACCCAGCGAAGCTTTTTTGCCCGTTTAAGTACTTCCCAAAGCTTATACATATTCTTTTTCCTCCTGTTTGAAGCATTCAAAGCTTTTTCTGCTTTTATGATACCGATTGCAAGACCTCATTGTCAACATCTGCTTTGCCAGATAAAACTGAAGGGACTCCCTGAAGGAGTCCCTTGAGTATCAGTTATTTCTGCCGGTGTCAGCCTTTTGCGGCAGACACATAGTAGAGGTCGCTGCCGTTGATCAGATAACCCCAAGACGAATAGGACACGGAGAATGTGATCCTTCCGTCCGACTCGGACAGGTAACCGTTGAAGTGCTTATCCGAAGTCTCAATGTTGTTGATATACAGACAGTGTTCGGAAAGGATGTTGGCGTATCCTTCCGCATCTCCCACACCCTCAAAATGGAACTTTACCTTATATCCGCCTGTCTGAGGGGATGCTTCCTCGATATA
>CAZDOS010000078.1:0-4676 GCA_964507095.1 uncultured Oscillospiraceae bacterium
CGAACAGGGAGAATTCCATGTCCATAATGAGCAGATGGGCTTTTACAGAAAAAGAGGACTGAAGGACAAGGCATACAAGGCTGTTCGGGACGGAATGGCTATGCTCGATGAGCTGGGATACAGAGATACTGCCAGCGGCGCCACCTTTTACACAAATGCGGCAACGGTCTACACTGCTTTCGGCGAACCTGAAAAGGGTATCGAGCTGTTCGAAAAGGCAAGAGAGATATATGAAGCGAACGTGCAGGGGAATGAGTTCAAGCTCGCCGGACTGTATAACAACATGGCAACGGCCCTGGTCGATATGGGCAGGTTCGATGAGTGCGACGTGCTCTTCATGCAGGCTGCGGAACTGCTTTCCGGCTGTCCTTCAAGCGAATTAGAGAGCGCGGTGACATATCTGAACATGCTTGACAGGCAGTTTGCTCAGAGAGGGGAAGAGGTCGGCAGGGAAGAGATAGATTTCTATCTCGAGACTGCAAGGAAGTATCTTGATTCAAAAGAAGTCCCCAGAGACGGCTACTATTCCTTTATGGCAGACAAATGCCTGAGCATTTACAGAGCTCTGGGGTGGAACGATTATGCCGACGAACTGGCAGAAAGGATCAGAGATATCGATGAAAGGGCTTGAACTGTCCAGGAGATATTACGAGGAATACGGGAAGGCCATGATACATGACAGCTTTCCTCAGCTGGAAGGCTCGCTCGCCGTAGGGCTGTTCGGTCGAGGCAGCGAATGCTTCGGTTATGATGACGACATATCGCGCGACCATGATTTTGAGCCCGGCTTCTGCATATTCGTGCCGGGAGAGGACAAGGTAGATGAGAAGACCATGTTCCTCCTCGAAAGAGCCTATTCGAAGCTTCCCAGGGAGTTTGAGGGATATTCCAGACCGGTAATGGGACCGGTAGGAGGAAAAAGACACGGAGTGTTCAGGGCAACTGATTTCTTTTTTGATCTTACGGGCTCGCCTGACGGCGTTCTGTCTGATCAGGAGTGGCTGGAGATCGCCGACCGGACGCTTCGGGAAGCGACGAACGGGGAAGTGTTCAGGGATGACAGCGGACTGGTCAAGACAGTGAGAGAAAGGCTCGTGTCCATGCCCAGGGACATACTGCTCAAGAGACTCGCAGGGAGCCTCATAACAGCGGCCCAGGCAGGACAGTATAACTATCCGAGATGTCTCAAGAGGGGCGAGTTCGGGGCGGCCATGATGGCTCTGTCAAGGTTCTGTGAGGCAGCCATGAGGAGCATATTCATCCTTAACAGGAGATACATGCCTTACTATAAATGGTCGCTGAAAGCTTTGAGGGATCTGCCCAAGCTGTCATTCACGGGAGAGCTCTTTGAGTTCCTGCTGACGGGAGAAAACAGCCCCGAGGGCACGGCAAAGAAGATGGAGACAGTGGAGACGCTCTGCCGGCTGATATGCGAGGAACTGAGAGAGCAGGACATGACCAAAAGAAATGATGATAACCTGGAAAATCAGGCTTATGCGGTGAATGACAGGATAGCCGATAACACAATAAGGAATCTGGATATCTTCGCCGGAGCCGAGTGAACAGCTTCTGACCATGATGAAAGCCACCCCAAAGGGGGTGGCTGTTTTTATTCGGTTCAATTGTCATGCACGCTCTTAAGACGGTAAGGAGCGAAGGCGTTTTCACCTTCCGAAACGGCCTCGACATCTTCTCCTCGTTCCTGGCTGGCGTATGCGACCGCTCCATTGATGTTGTGGTAATCGAAGAAAACGTTTTCCCTGTCCACGCCGTCGACTATCGGCCTTTGCAATCCGTACGCCCGCAGCGCCCGCTTCCTGTGAGGCGCGTTTGAAAGCCATCCCCCGTACGCTACGATGTTTGAGTAAAAGCCATCCGTCCTTGGATGCCACACGTCAAGTCCGGCAGCCACGTTTATGGATTCGGTCGATAGCAGATAAAGGTTTTCCTTGTGACGTGACATGTCTTCAAAATAGGACTGTTCCAAAACTGCCCAGTCGCGGTAAGCCCGGCTGGCTTCCTTTAGTCCGCCAAGTTCCGGATATGAGGCAAACATGCACAGAAGGAGTGTGATCGCATACATCGGGGTTGCGGCCTTAAACTTTTCTTCTCGAAGAGCGATAAATACACTGCCGGTGATGAAGGCAAAAAACAGCCCGAGTTCAACATACGGCGGCAACCTCTGGCTCCATACCAGGAAAACGACTGCGACCAGGAGGACTGTCAGATGACAGAGGAACGCAAGGATCCTTTTCTCCCCTCCGAGCAGTGACAGGACAGCGGTACAGATGATGAAGACAGCCAGCGCCTTTCCGTAGGAACTGGACGTGACAGCTTCGAGAAGTGTTTCCGGCAGTTCAAGAACGACTGCACTTAACGTCGGGTACTCTATGCTGTCTGAAAGCTCGTTGAGACGGTCCCGTGTGAAGTGATCTTCATCAAAATAGTCCCAGCGAAGGAGCATTTCAAAATCGGTCTCCGATACGTCTCTGTCCGCAAAGGGGTTTTCTTCACCGATCAGATACACCTTATGGTCACTGAATTCCATCCTTGCCCGGTTGTACTCCCTGTATGCCTTCCAACTCTCGTCTGAATCGTAGAAGGCTGTGTCAATGCCTTTCCGCGCGAAAACAGCCGCAAGCATGACCGCCACGGTAATGACGGCATTCTTTTTCTTCCTGCCGTCCAGACGGAAGAAAGCAAACAACAGAGGGACGGCGAACATGGCGCCCGCCATGGCAAAGGACTCGAATCTGATCAGGCTGCCGATAAAGGCGAGCAGGATCCCGAACATTGCTCCGGGTGAAAACGAACCGAGCTCCCGCGCCACCAGCAGGAGGCCTCCGGCAGAGATGACGGCCGCGTTCTTCGTGTATTGGAACAAGTAGAAGAGGGGGATGACGAACGGGACAAGGACGCACAGAGTCCGGAGAATGCCAGGAAGAGCACCCTCTTTCCTTACAAGGATCACTCCGACCGCACCCATTGAAACGGCGGTAAGAAGCAACTGAACTATCACGTACCAGTTGGCGCCGGCGAGCGCATAAAACGGTCTCAGAAGGAGTGAGAACAACATATTTACATATACCATATGATAGACGTCGCCGTACGCGCCGGCTGCTATATTGGCCAGTGTGGCGTCATCATTGGTGTGGTATCTGATTCCGTACAGGGACAGGACGATCAGCATGAAAAAAGCAGGCAACAGGAATGCGACCGCCTTGGCGGCCGTGTTTTTTTTCTGTCTGCCTGTCTTCTGTGAATCCATGTGTACAGTCCGAATTTATGTAAAAATGTGCTCCGATCAAAGCCGTTTACGCTTTTCTCAACTGTGATAATTCTACACAGGGGGAATGATTATGTCAATTGCGCCGACTCTCCGCATGCTTGTTTCGTTATGTAAATTACTTATAAAATAACATGAATATTTTAGCCTTTTCTCGTTGACTTTGAGAGTGTCTATTGGTACAATATAGGTAGTGGATTGTGATTGTTGCATTTGCAACAATTTTATATTCTGGGGTCAGCCGGTTCTCATTATGTCGATGGGGCCCCGGCTGTCTGTTATACACCCCTGAAAGGAGGGACGGCATTTGTCTGACAGCATCATGCTGAACACGGACACCATGAAGATCGGCGGGTTGCAGAAGCTTACGCTTCTCGACTATCCGGGCAAGGTGGCTTGCACGGTCTTTACAGCCGGATGCAACATGAAATGTCCGTTCTGTCACAACAGGGATCTGGTGTTCGTCCCTGAAGACATGATAAGGGTCGATCCCGAGGAGATTCTCTCCTTCCTGAAGAAAAGACAGGGGATCCTTGAGGGGGTAGCCATCACGGGCGGTGAGCCGCTCATGCAGCCGGGACTGTTCGAATTCCTCAGAAGAGTGAAGGAACTCGGCTATCCGGTAAAACTGGACACCAACGGCCTCTTCCCGAAGAGGCTCGGTGAGGCGATAGAGGAAGGCCTCGTGGATTATGTTGCCATGGACATCAAGAACCGTCCGGGCAAGTATGCCCTCACCGCAGGACTTTCCAATGACCGGGAGGTATTGGAAGTCATAAAGAGATCCATAGATATCCTGATGAACGGTCCGATAGAATACGAGTTCAGGACCACGGTGGTAAAGGAATTCCACACCGCACGGGATCTGGTCAGCGCCGCCGAGATGATAAAGGGCGCAAAGAGATATTACCTTCAGCAGTTCGTGGACAGCGGCATGTGCATCGAAGAGGGTCACACCGGCTACGAACGGCGGGAAATGAAGGAAATGCTGGAAGAAGTAAGGAAAGTGATACCCGCTCGGGAGCTCCGAGGGGTCTAGGAGGAAAAAATGTATAAGGTAGTAAAAAGAGACGGCGAGATCGTTGATTTCAACATAGCGAAGATCTCTGCTGCTCTCACGAAGGCATTCGAATCAACAGGAAGGAATTTCCATCCATCAGTCATAGATATGCTCGCCCTCAAGGTCACGAGCAATTTCGAGCCGAAGATCGTCGATGACAAGATCGGCGTCGACCATTTTATTGCAAACTAATATTTATTCACTTAATTCTTCTGTATCAATGCTTTTGATACAAAAGGCCAGAGTTGCTTTATGGGAATTGCCTACTTTTTTGGTAAAAGCCCCTCACTCAGAAAGAAGGAGCAATCTCTACTCTAGACAGCTCTGCAG
>CAZDOS010000078.1:4686-4902 GCA_964507095.1 uncultured Oscillospiraceae bacterium
CAACAGCTATGTGGACGCCATCGACTGGCGTGTGAAGGAGAACTCCACCGTCACATATTCCGTCGGCGGACTCATCCTCTCGAACTCCGGAGCCATCACTGCCAACTACTGGCTCAGTGAGATATATGATCAGGAGATCGCCAACCTCCACAGGAACGGCGATATCCATATCCATGACCTGAGCATGCTCACAGGCTACTGCGCAGGCTGGTCTCT
>CAZDOS010000079.1:0-4824 GCA_964507095.1 uncultured Oscillospiraceae bacterium
CGCTGTACGTAATGGGTCAGAATCTGGGCGATGCTTCAGATCCGAGAACTCATATGTAAGGGGGACAGACAATGGAAAACAAAAAGGTATTGCTGTCGGTAAGGGACCTGGAAGTCAAGTTCAGGGTGAGAGGACGTATCCTCTCAGCCATCAGGGGCACTTCCCTCGACATTTATGAAAACGAATCGATCGCTATAGTCGGCGAATCCGGTTCGGGCAAGTCAGTCTTCACGAAGACCTTCGCCGGAATGCTGGACGAGAACGGCTTCATAGCGAACGGAGACATCATCTTCAACGATGATCTTTCCGAAACATATGTCAACAAGGACGCACGGGGCATGCAGCTCATGGATGAAGCTGTAAGATCCCTCAACGAGAACACGAAGCTCGAGGCCGGAAGCGACATCTACAACAGGATGGAGGCTCTCAGAAGAGAGAAGGAAGAGCGAGCCGTGCTCAGCGCCGAGGAAGACGAAAAACTGTCAGGCGAGATCGACAGGATGGTCTTTGACAGGACAGAAAAGAACAATTACAGGATGACCCTTGACTCCAAAAAGGACAGGGAAGAGATAAAGGCTCTCGGCCTTGAGATCAAGGACATGGACAAGGCCATCAAGGCCAAGCAGGACGAGAAGAAGGCAATCATCAGACAGCGCCGGGAATCGGCAAAGAACGACACTGAATACAACAACCGGTTCAATGCAAGGATGGCGCGGCTCGAAGAGGAATACAAGGCAGCCGTTTCCGGTGACATCTCTGAAGAGAAGATGGCCAGGAACGAGTTCATCGCCAAGGAGATATACCTTTCAATAGGCAGATACTCCGGCAGCAAGAGGAACAAGGCTCTCAAGGCACTGCTCGAGCAGCTGAAGAAAGCCATGCAGGCCGGAAAGGACCTTTCGGATCCTGAAGTTCGCAGAAGCGTCTTCGACCGGGAAGTCCTCTATGTAAGATATATTGATGAAGACGACGAAAGACTTCACGGCGAAGCCATGCTGAATCTTGCGAAGATCAAGTACTCCGATGACTGGACTCAAATCAGAGGAAACAGGATCGCTACGGTCTTCCAGGATCCTATGACCAGCCTTAACCCTATCATCACGATAGGCAAGCAGATATCTTCAGTCATTCTCAAGCACAACAAGGATGTCAGCGAAGTCGAGGCAAGGGCGATGGCCATCGAGCTGATGAAGAAGGTCGGCATACCGAATGCCGAGGGCAGATACGAAGACTATCCTTTCCAGTATTCAGGCGGAATGAGACAGCGTATAGTTATCGCCATCGCGCTCAGCTGTCATCCAAAGATACTGATTTGTGACGAGCCGACAACGGCTCTTGACGTTACCATTCAGGCCCAGATACTCCGACTCATAAAGGATCTGCAGAAAGAATACAATTACACGATAGTATTCATCACCCATGACCTGGGAGTAGTGGCCAATGTTGCCGACAGAGTCGCCGTCATGTATGCGGGACAGATCATCGAAGTCGGCACCTGTGAAGAAGTGTTCTATGATCCTAAGCATCCTTACACATGGGCGCTGCTTTCATCCCTGCCTCAGCTTGCGCAGAGCGGCGACGAGCTGTTCTCGATAACAGGCACGCCTCCTTCGCTGTACAACAAGATCGTAGGAGATGCCTTTGCTCCGAGAAATCCGTACTGCCTCAGGATAGACACTCTTGAGGAGGCACCGATGTTCAAGGTCACTGACACACACTACGCCAAGACATGGCTGCTTGACCCGCGTTCGCCTAAGATAGATAAGCCGCGGATCATCAAGGATATCCACAGCAAGCTTATCGAATCATTCAATCTTTAGGGAGGAGGCAAGAGATGTCTGAAAAACAGAACAAAAAAGATCAGGCCCTCAAGTCCGTTTTCCCTGAACACGGACCGATAGATGAGAACGGCAAGGAAGTGCTCGTCGAAGTCAAAAACGTAGACATCACTTTCGGCAAGGGCGAAGAAGCAGTCAGAGCTGTCAAGAATGCCAACTTCAAGATATACAAGGGCGAGACATTTTCACTGGTCGGCGAGTCCGGTTCCGGCAAGACGACCATAGGAAGAGCGGTCATCAGAGTCAATCCTCTTCGGGCAGGAGAGATCCTGTACAAGGGAGTAAGGATATCCGGCAACATTCCCAGGGAACTGGACAGAGCCGTCATCAGAAACCTGCAGATGGTATTCCAGGATCCGGCTGCATCTCTCAACGAGAGAGCTACCGTTGATTACATCATCTCAGAAGGCCTCTATAACTTCAACCTCTTCGATTCCGAGGCTGACAGGGTGCGGAAGGTCGAGAAGATGATCAAGGAAGTGGGACTGCTTCCGGAACATCTTACAAGATATCCGCATGAGTTCTCAGGCGGACAGAGACAGCGTATAGGCCTGGCGAGAGCAATGATTATGGAGCCTGAGTTCGTTGTCGCAGATGAGCCTATCTCTTCTCTCGACGTTTCCATCAGAGCACAGATACTGAACCTGCTCAAGAAGTTCCAGAAGGAACAGGATATCACATACCTGTTCATTGCTCACGACCTGTCCATAGTAAGGTATATCTCAGACAGGATCGCTGTCATCTATAAGGGCGACATAGTCGAGATCGCTCCTACACAGGAACTGTTCGACTATCCGCTCCACCCGTATACGCATTCGCTCATTTCGGCAATTCCTATTCCGGATCCGAAGCTGGAGAAGATGAAGGTGCTTTACACCTATGATCCTTCCATCCATGACTATTCAGAGGATAAGCCTGAGCTGGTGGACATAGGGCATGACCACTATATCTACGGCAACAAGAAGGAGATCGAAGAGTATAAGAAACAGCGTGAGCGGGGCATACCGGTCAAGTCAATCACCATCGCCAAGGACGAAGAGGAATACGAAAGGCTCACCGCCCGGAAAGAGCGGAGAGATGAGGAGATCAAGATGTCCAGCGGCGACTATATCCTTGACCGTCCGATCCATGACACCGGATCCATATGGCTTGCCATACTGGCATTCTTCGTGCCTATAATCGCGCTGATCTGCGGATGGTTCTACAGGAAAGCGAATTATATCAGAAACTTCAAGCAACTGAGAAAGGGTGCCTTTATCGGTCTTGCATTCAGGGCCATTCTCGTGGTACTATTCCTCATATTGCTGGGATTCTCACTTATTTAAACGATATGCATGCCGCCCGGCGGGCGGCATTGCTTTTTGGAAAAGAAAAATGGGAAAAAGGACACAAAGGGAACCGGAGGTCATATCCGTTCCGGAGGAAAAGAACATCTGGGGCAAGCGGACGCTTGTCCTTGTGCTGCTGGTGCTGGGAGCATATCTCATCACCAACGGCCTCATTGGCATGTTCAGAAAGCAGTCCGGCTGGAACAGGATAGAGACGAAAAGGCCTCTGGAATATTCGGATGAGATCCTGTTCTACTATGACCTGGGTGAAAAGCGGAGCGCCGAATACAGAGTCCTTACCGAGATATATACTGAAGCCCTGTCAAGATCCCATGACATATTCAGCCTGAGGACAAACAACACAGGGCTGAGGGGACTCAGGATGCTCAACGACAGTCCGAATGTGGCAGTCGAGGTCGAACCAGAGCTGTACTCTGCGCTGGAGACGTTCAGCAATGCCGGTTGCAGGGATATCTTCCTCGCACCGGTATACCGGATCTACGGACAGCTTTTCGTCTGCATGGAGGACTACGAGACCGCAGGGCTCGATCCGGCCAGGGACCGGGAGCTGAAAGGATATGTGGACAATCTGCTGTCCTTCATAAACGACCCCGGCGCTGTGGATATCGAGCTGCTGGGAAACAACACGGTCAGGCTGAACATGTCAGAGGAGTATGTCCGGTTCTGTGAAGAAAACGGAATTACCGATACCGTAGACTTTTTCTGGTATACCAATGCCGTCATAGTCGACTGCATTGCAGATGTTATGGCCGACAGGGGGTTGACTGACGGCTTTATCCAGAGCAAAGACAATTTTGTCAGATGCCTTGACGGGAGAGACAAAGAGTACAGGGCATATGTCTATAACAGGGAAGGCAACATCATACGAGATGTCGCGGACCTGGTTTACCGCGGACCCATTGCCATGGCAAGCCTGAGAGACTATACAGACAAAAATGATGTCGGACAGCCTTATTATGAGTATTCGGACGGCACGACAGTGACTCCGTACATATCTATCTCTGACGGACTAAGCCACTGCTCAGTCACAGACATCGTCGTGTACAGCCACAGCGGAAGCTGCACGGAATGCGCCATACAGGCGGCCGGACTTATCAGAGGTGACTCCTTTGATCCCGACAGGCTTCAGGAAGGCTTCGAATATGTGTATACAGCGGACAGGACGGTGCACTCAAGCGATCCGGACGTACGACTGGAGAACATCTTCGACAAGGACGGAGTCAGATATTCGTTTGCGGCTGACTGATTTGCGCCATTCACAGAGGAGAACAGGGCCCTGAGCCCTGTTTTTTCGTACTTTTCCCGCCGCAGGCTGAAAAAGGGATTACGGTGTGGTACAATTGAATCACAAAGGAGAGATCGATATGGATACATACAGAGACGGCGGACCGATCCGTCCGGAAGACTACGTTGAGCCGGACTGTCCCATAAGCGGGAAGCCGCTGGGAACCAAACAGAAGAAAAAGAGGATACCTCAGCAGAGAGTGTCACAAAGGCTGGATGAGCTGATGGCCGAAAAGGACTATCAGGGCGCGGAGAGGATGCTTGATTACTGGCTCACTGAAGCCAGGACGCTGGGAGACGAACAGGGAGAATTCCATGTCCATAATGAGCAGATGGGCTTTTACAGAAAAAGA
>CAZDOS010000080.1:0-4151 GCA_964507095.1 uncultured Oscillospiraceae bacterium
TGTCGTGCACTGTAAGCCATGTCTGTGAAGCAAGAAGCTCCGTACTTCTAAGCGAGGCGAAAGTCGGAGTAGTTCACAGGACAGGCTACCACGCGGTCAAGAGCGACAAGGTTAATGCTCCAATAATCGAGGAGTTCCCTGTGGTCATGGAGTGCGAGCTGCTTGAGCATCTCAAGGACGAATATGTATCTGCCATCGTTGGCAAGATAGTAAACGTCAAGGCAGAGAAGAGTGTTCTCGATGAGAAGGGCAAGGTCGACCCGACCAAGCTCAACGCCCTTATATTCGACCAGTTCAGAAACGATTACTATGTGACGGGCGAGAAGGTCGCCAAAGCATGGAATGCCGGCAAGGATCTTATGCTCGGCAAATAAAGCGAGTCATTTTCAGGCGGTATCAATTGAATAGTCTTAGCCCTGCGCTGACGGAACGGTAATTCCTCATGTGCAGGGCTTTCGAGTTGTCCTGAAAAGGAGTGAATGTCGCCTCACGCGGGACAAATGTCCGGATCATTTACTGTATCATCAGGGAGGACGGGGAAATGACGGTTGGGGTTCTTCAGGGCTTTTGAAGAAGAACGACACAGAAGATATAATCAACAGTGAGGTCGAACAGTCAGATTGGCAGAAGGCATTTTCCTGTAAAAAGTGCATGATACCGACAACCATTACGCTATAAAAGGAGAAGAAAATGAGTCAATATAATATTTCCTACTACTTTGAGCACCAATTGCTGCCTGAACTATTCTACAAACAGACGGAGCCTTTCGTAATGTCTGCCATACAGAAAAAGGACATGCTGTTCGGCTTTATGGACCGATTATTCAAGGATCAGGGAGAGAGCAATCCGTATGCAGCGGAAGACTTTACCGTTGAGCCGATAAAGATCGATGAGGAAGTGTTCGCATTGATCGTAATGTTCCCGCAGCCTATTGCGGAGCCTCTGTGTGTTGCCGCACTGATGCTGTTTGATTCCGATTTCACAAAGAAGTGCTACTATTGCGTTGAAATGGGAGATTCTGACGGGGAGGGCAAGGTCTTCCTGTGCGCATGGGAGGAAGACGGCAGGCATGTGAACTACGGCAGCGGTCCATGGGACTTCGGTGAGGTCATCGAAAGATGCCGGAGATTATTCAGAAACAGAAAAAGCTAACAGCAAGGCGGCAGCTTCGGCTGCCGCTTTTTGATGCGTAAGCATTCTTAAACGGGATAGTATATGGTATAATCGATTACACCAAAGACAAACGGCAGAAACGGAAGAATCGATCGTGGCGGCAGATAAAAGCAGGAATATGACAGGCACACAGCGCGATGCAAGGATAGAGGCATTGCGTATAGTGTGCTGTCTTTGTGTCATCATGCTTCACAGCAAACCCGGAAGCTTTGTAAACGGTGAACCTCTTTTTTCCAGGTTCCTTTTTTCAAACCTGATTGCCGAGCCTGTCAGCACGTTCCTTCTTATCACAGGCTTCTTCTTTGACGGCAGCAGCGGATATCTGAAAACAGTCGGCAAGAATGTGAAAAGAATACTGATACCGCTATTGACATATACTCTTTTCATCATATGGTATTCAAAAGGCTTTGCCTCTCCGCAGCGGACAAAGGATTCGTTGCTTTCTCTGGGAAGATGTCTTGTCACATGGAATCCCGAGATACATAACACCGGACATCTCTGGTATCTCTACGTTCACATGCTGGTCATAGCGGCTTCACCTCTGATCATCTCACTCGTAAGGAAGATCAAAGAGAAAACAGCGTATGAGATCCGGACTCTCGTGCTGATACTGGGCGCGTTCCTTGCCAACGATCTGCTGGGCAACAGACTTTTCAGATGCACTCAGGTCCCGATATCCTCATTTGTCCCTGCGGTCCTGATAGTCGTTACGGGAAGTATAATCTACCATCTGTTCCAAAAGTATCCGTCAATGAGAATAGCCGGCATCATAAGTCCTGCGCTGTTTGTCGCACTGAATTTATACAGGTCTAGGATACAGTTCTCTGCCGGCAGTCAGGCTGCGGTGTCTCAGTTCTCGTTTCCCGGAGTCATGTGCGCGGTCCTTGCCTGTATGTTCGTGCTGGCCCTTCCAAGCTTTGAGAACGGCCTCTCAAAGGCGATCAACTACATATCGTCCCTGACGCTGGTGGTATATATCTGGCATGTCATAGTGATCGAATTGACGGTCACGACAGGACTGAAGCTGGGATTCGCAAAGCTCATAACGGACGGCAGCGAGACGTTAGCCATGTACCTCAGATTCACGATCCTGTACGCCTTGCTCATATTCTTCATGTGTGCTCTCCTGGCAATTCTTTTCAGGACGGCAAACAGGCTTATTCTGATGTTGTTTCAGAAAAGGGGAAAGGAACGGTAACGGCATTATGCGCATGATAGATAAGATAGCATATATATACATAAGAGACAGAAAGATGCTGAGCACAAGGTCCAGGGGAAAGGATGTCTACTACATTCCCGGAGGAAAACGCGAAGAAGGGGAAAGCGACATTGAGACGCTCATAAGGGAAGTGAAGGAAGAGCTGAGCGTCGATATAGTTCCGGAAACGGTGAGATATCTTGGCACTTACCAGGCGCAGGCTCACGGCCATGCAGAGGGCGTGATAGTGAAGATGACATGCTATGAAGCCGATTACTCAGGAGAGATGAAGGCTGACTCGGAGATAGAGGAGATAGTCTGGCTGACGAGCGAGGATCTGGACAGAGTCTCCCCGGTGGACAGGATCATAATGACCGACCTGAAAGAAAAAGGGTATATCGATTGAAAAAGTGCAGACCGGTGGTCTGCACTTTTGTGTATATGCATTATCAAAGGATGAACTCGTCCAGGGCTGTGAGAAATTCCTTCTGTCTTTTCTGGCTCAGGTCTTTAAGGTTCATGCCGCTTTCCTTGACATGCCTGAGAAAACGCTTTTCGGTCTCGTAAAGCTCCAGCATCTCATCCCTGTCAAGCTCCTGGTAGTGGTTTACGACCAGCCAGTCCTCGAAGGATATCGGCGTCCGGTATCCGAGCTTGTCGTGAAGGAATGCGTCAAAGTCGATTATGTCAGCGCGCTCTTCCATATCCTTCCAGTACTCCATCACTTCTCGGATATGATCCCGTATCTCATATCTTCTGGCGCCGCCGTCATAAATGGTGCACTTCTCAAAAAGCGCGTCAACATCCTGAAGTGTTCTCTTCCTGAACTCAGGGGATACAAGACCGCCCTTCCAGTAGAAGTCCACAAGAGGGACCTGTATGCCGGTCATGCCGCGGTCATAGTACATGTTGAAGGCACCGCCGTAATACACTCCGATGAAGCCCTCAAACTCAGGCCAGAATTCGCGGTACTCTTCAGACATCTTCTCCATGAGCTCGATGCCCCTGAAGGCTCCTATCGTGAAGAAGATTATGTTCCTCAGCTTCACGTTATGCTTTCTGTAGTAATCGGTAACGAAGCGCAGGCAGTTCACGAGGGTGTCGCCGGAAGCGATGATATCTCCGATCACCAGTGTTGAATCCGGAACCGTGGCAAGCTTGGAATACTTGATCTCAAGACCCGCAAGCTCATCGTTGTGGAAGATCCTTTCGCTGGACAGAAAGCTTATGTCATGTACCAGGATGCCCTCTCTGTAGCAGCTCTCCTCCATCGGGTAGTTAAGAGCGCCTCTGAGGATGGACAATATGTTTGCAGAGGATATCTTGCCCTGCTCCTTAAGGAACCTGAGCATCCTGCGAGTGGAAGGAAGAAGGCATTCATAGACTTCAAAGCCGACCACTTCAGGGCTGTTCATCAGTCTGCTTGTTTCGGGATGGGAGATGATGTAATAAGGATTCTTGTATCCTCCGCCTGTGATCTCATAGCATTTTGTGTCTTCGTCTGAAAAAACAGGAGTCAGACGTACGTTTTCCCATCTTTTGCTTACCGGTTCCATTTGTTCCATCCTAGATATATATGAAGTATTGTTTGTTTGGCTGACATGGAAGGTTTTACTCAAAAAAAAGCGGCCGATCCAGGGGATCGGCCATAGAGTGCCCTTTAAAATATTATAGGATTCGCCGATACATGTCAAGGAGAACTTTGACGAATTTACGGCTCCGGGCCTGTTGTTATACAATTGATGTGAGACCACCCGGATAGAAAAAAGCGATTGGATTC
>CAZDOS010000081.1:0-4082 GCA_964507095.1 uncultured Oscillospiraceae bacterium
TTCATAAATTGATGCTGGAAAAATACAAACAGTACGGTTTGCTTAACTGACAAATTCTTGTTTGCCGGGATGAACGATAGAGCGTTATCCCGTAAGATAATCTTACAAAAGACAGACAAAGATTTAATGAGTAGAAAGTAAAATCAGAGTACTATTTTTGATCGCGGTTATTAAAGTTGCCACCAGCAGCATACAGTAGCCCTGAGCTTTCTACCGTACGCAGCAGGTAAACAGCAACTCGCCTTACAAATGCCCAAAACAAGGCACTTAAGGCAATGAAAAAGTTCTCAAAGAGATAATCACTGTACATATTACCCCGAAAACCCGACGGTTTCCGGGGTTTTTGTTTTTCGCGGAATAAGCCGACCGGGCGCGGTAAAGCAAAGGATTCAAACATGGGACAACAGTAAATGTTAAGTTTGCTTGGTGGATAAAACCTTATGCATAAACTAGACTTTGTGTTAAGATTAATTGCAAAGGTGGGACAAGTATGAGAAAGCATTACTTGGACAACATCCGCTGGATGACCGTCGTCACAGTGGTTATCTATCATGTGCTGTATATGTATAACGCTGAAGGAGTGCTGGGAGGCTTGGGCAGGATCACGGATCTTACGGTTCAGTACTACGATGCATTTCAGTATCTGGTCTATCCCTGGCTGATGCCGATCCTCTTTGTCGTATCGGGAATCAGCGCCAGACTGTCGCTGGATTCTCATTCAGATAAAGAGTTCATAAAGGCCAGAACTTTAAAGCTTCTGGTTCCGTCAACCATAGGTCTTTTTGCCTTTCAGTTCATCCAGGGATATGTGAGCATGTCTCTCGGAGGAGCTTTCGACGGACTTGCATCCGCCGGTGTTCCCAAGCCTGTGACCTATCTGATCATGGTTGCCTCCGGAAGCGGAGTGCTCTGGTACATGCACCTTTTGTGGATCTACTGCCTTATGCTCGTGCTTATAAGAAAGATCGAAAAGGGCAGACTTCTGAAAGCCGGGGCCGATACGCCTTTATGGCTTATGGTACTGTTTCTTTTCCCGATCTGGGGTGCGGCTCAGATCCTTAATACGCCCATAGTATCCGTTTACAGATTCGCCTTTTATTTCGTGTTCTTCATGCTTGGCTACTTCGTGTTCTCCAATGACGAAGTGATAGAAAGACTGAAGAAGACAGCAGTACCTTTGATACTGCTTGCCACAGCGGTATGTGCATTGTTTGTTTTTCTGTATTTCGGACAGAATTATGCGGATAAGCCCATCAACAGAGGACTAATATACTCTGTTGACGCCTACGTGGGATCACTGGCCATACTGGCGGGAATGGCACGTTTCGGAGACATTTCAACTCCTTTTACCAGATGGATGTCCCGCCACAGCTTCGGGCTCTACATGTTCCATTATCTCGGGATCTCGACCGTTGCGCTATGCCTGGCAAAGCCGGGCCTACTGCCAGCACCGGCATGCTATGTTTTGAGCTTGGCTGCAGGATTCGTTTTCGGCTACGGTCTGTATGCCGTCATATCAAGGATACCGATCTACAGGTGGGTTGTACTCGGGATCAAAAAGAATAAGGAGAAATCAGATGTTCAAGGATAATTTGGTCCAACTCAGGAAAATGATGCAGATGACTCAGGAGGACGTAGCTGAAAAGCTCGGAGTCACAAGACAGTCCGTCGCCAAATGGGAATCCGGAGATACCGTTCCCGATCTGGACAAATGCAGGCAGATCGCGGATATCTTCGGAGTATCGCTGGATGATCTTGCCAACTATGATCCGGAGGACAATTCGGGACTGGCCGTCCCTCCGAAAGGCAAGCACATTTTCGGTCTGGTGACCGTAGGGGAAAAGGGGCAGATAGTGATACCCGCGAAAGCCAGAAAAGTTTTCGGTATTTCTCCAGGCGATCAGCTGGTGGTGCTCGGGGACGAAGGTCAGGGTCTTGCCCTGATCAGGGACGAGAGCCTTCTTGCACTGGCAGGCATTGTAAGAAAGATGATGAATGGCGGATCAAATCATTACGGCATGGAGTAGCGGCGGCAAAATCCACAAATGAAATCTTTGTGGAATCGATAACGCATATTTCCGGTTTGATTGACCGCATATATGTGTCAAATGTATAATCAAAGCGAAAAGACTCACGAAGAACGACAAGATGACTGATGATCAGGTGCTCAGGATAGCGGAACTGCTTGATGAAGTCTATCCGAAGGGAATCTTCAGAGAGGTGAACGAGGAACTCAGAAAAAAGCTGTAAACAATTAAAAGCATTATCAAAAAGACCTCAGGCGTTTTGGTGTGCCCCCTGTCAAGTAGACAACTGAATTATCAAAAGAAAACGTTCCGGAAACGAGGGAGCCGTAGGCGACCGAAGGTTCCGGAACATTTTATGTTGCCGAATACCTGGCCTTGTATTCCTCTATTCTCTTGTTTACCGGTATAGGATAGCTTTCAGGTGAGTTACTTCTCATTGCAATTTCTCGAACTTCCATCGGAGCCAGTCCGTTAAACCTCTCCTGAAATCTATCGTAGTTGTAAAAATGAATGTAGCTTTTGATGCCGTCGATAAGGGATTGTCTGTCTTGTATGTCGTAAAGACAGTACATTTCAGTTTTGACTATTCCCCAGAATCCCTCCGTTGGACCATTATCGATACAATGTCCGACTCTGGACATCGATTGCGTCATTTGAGCATTCGACAGCATTGTCACGAATACCGGTGAGGTGTACTGAAATCCTCTGTCAGAATGAAATATCGGTCGAGCTCCCGGATTGTCCTTAATGGCAGCATCAAAAGTCTTGAATACGAGATTGTTATTGTTGACTCCGGATAATTGGAAAGCAATTATCGACCTGTCATAGAGATCCATTATTGCGCTGAGATATATCTTACCACTCTCACCGGGAACCTTGAATTCAGTCACGTCTGTAGACCATTTCTCATTAGGCCTCTCTGCAAAGAAATCTCTCTTCAGCACATTCTCGGAAATCTGAGTTCCTGACTTCTTGGCATACTTGTATCTCTTAGGTCTGATGACCGAGTGTATACCCATGGCCTGCATGATCCTGTGGATCCTGTTCTTACTGTATTTCGTGTCATTAATTCGGTTTATCCACAATGTCATCCTTCTGTATCCAAGGATATGTCCGAAGCATTCATCATACTCTACTATCAGTGCAGCTATGCGTTCATTCTCGATCTCAATTTCCGGTTGCTCTCTGTGCTGCCATTTGTAGTACGATGCTCTGGATATCTCCAGGATCCCACACATCCAGCTGATGCTCCAATCCTTCTCTTTGCTGAAATACTCTATCGCAAGATACTTACTTTCGTTTCGTACCCTGCTAAGTCTCACTTCCTTTCCAGTTCCTTCACTTTTTTTAACAGTTCGACCTTCATCTTCTCAAGTTCAAGCTCTCGTTCCAGCTTCAGAACTCTTCTTCGCAGCTTCTCAGTCTCGTCGATCTCGTCGTCTTTCTTTCGTTTGCCGCGTTTGTCTTCCAGACCTTCCTCGCCGCTCTCTTCAAACTTCCTGACCCAGCCATAGACCTGGCTGTAGGATACCTCATACACTTCTGCAGTATTCTTGTAATCATGATCATGCTCAAGACAGTAATTGACTATCTCTATTCGCTCTTCTTTGGTGGTCTTCCTTCTCGGTGCCATGTATACCTCTCTTTTGGGATCATAGTCCCTGAGTTCCTTACCACCATTATACTTCTTGATCCAGCTATGTAGAACACTATGATTTGATATTCCATATTTGACACAGATCTCCGTTTGTGACATCTCGCCTCGAAGATATATCTCTACACACATTATCTTGAACTCTGTGCTATAGCTTTTATTGCCGCCTTTTTGATAAAAGGCTTCTACTCCGTGCTCTTGATATGAACGTACCCACTGCGCTATTGACCTTCTATCGATTTCATATTTACTGCCAAGTTTTTCATGGGAACCCTTTCCCTCAAGATACTCCTGTACGATTTTCAGTTTCTGTTCTGGCGTAAACTTGCTTTTCCGCATAAAAAATCCTCCTAAAGTAGATTTTGGATTTTTCCATTGTCTACTTTAGGAGGAGCATATCA
>CAZDOS010000082.1:0-3687 GCA_964507095.1 uncultured Oscillospiraceae bacterium
GCGGAGGTGTCGGCTGCGCCATTGCTCTTCCTGAAGCAAAATGGCTGCATGATAACGGCGCTCATGTCGATCTCATAGCGGGATTCAGGTCAAAGGATATCGTCATGCTTGAAAAAGAAATGACAGAAGCTTCAAGCAGTCTTTTCGTATGCACCGATGATGGGAGCTATGGCATCAAGGGCTTTGTTACGGGTGTTCTGACCGATCTTATCGAAAAGGGTAGTGATTACGACTGTGTCATAGCAATCGGACCGATTCCGATGATGAAAGCTGTCAGCGAGATCACAAGACCTTATGGAATTAAGACTATAGTAAGTCTTAATCCAATAATGATAGACGGAACGGGAATGTGCGGCTGCTGCAGAGTCACTGTCGGCGGCGAGACCAAGTTCGCCTGTGTTGACGGACCTGATTTCGATGCACATAAGGTGGATTTCAGCGAGCTGATCGTAAGAAACGCGATGTACAGGTCTCAGGAGCGGGAAGCCAAGGACCATGTATGCCGTCTTTACGGAGGTGGACAGAATGGCTAACATGCAGAAGACAAAGACAGCGATGCCTCTGCAGGATCCTGCTGTCAGGAATTCCAATTTCAGTGAAGTCAGTCTCGGATATACTTATGAAGCAGCGATAAACGAAGCTCAGAGATGTCTGAACTGCAAGAACAGGCCATGTGTGTCAGGATGTCCTGTCAATGTGGAGATACCAAACTTCATATCACTGCTCGCAGACGGCAATGTAAAGGGCGCCTACGACACGATAAAGCAGCGTAATTTCCTTCCTGCAGTCTGCGGACGCGTATGTCCACAGGAAAACCAGTGCGAAAAGATGTGCGTGAGAGGCAGGAACGGCGAGTCAGTCGCCATCGGCAGACTTGAAAGATTTGCAGCCGACTGGGCCAGGGAAAACGGTTATGAGCCTTCTCATGAGATCATGAAAGAGAAGACTGGTAAAGTGGCCGTGATAGGAGCAGGTCCGTCGGGACTTACATGTGCCGGCGTGCTTGCCGACGCAGGATATACAGTCGAGATTTTTGAGAGCCTCAACAAGTCAGGCGGAGTACTGACCTACGGAATACCTGAATTCAGACTTCCAAAGGAGATTGTCAGATACGAAGTGAACGGTCTGGTGGAAAAGGGCGTCACGATCAACAATGACGTTGTTGTCGGAAAGACGGTAACCATCGAACAGCTCAGGGAAATGGGCTTTGACGCATTCTTCATCGGAAGCGGTGCGGGCCTTCCTTCATTCATGGGCATCCCTGGAGAGGGCCTTACAGGCGTCATGAGCGCCAATGAACTTCTGACGAGGGTCAACCTTATGGAAGGCTATAAAGACGATACAGACACACCTCTGCCTGTCATGAAGAAGACGATAGTCGTCGGCGGAGGAAATGTCGCAATGGATGCCGCCCGTGTATCCAAGAGACTTGGAAGCGAAGTGACCATAGTCTACCGCAGAGACGTCGACCAGATGCCTGCACGTAAGGAAGAGATAGAGCATGCGATGGAAGAGGATATCCGCTTCTACACGCTCCATAATCCTGTAAGAATCATCGGTGACGAGAAGGGAAGAGTGTCACGGGTGGAATGCATCTCAATGATGCTTACAGAGCCTGACGACTCCGGCAGACGCGCCGTTAGGCCTATCGAAGGCAGCGAAGAGCTGATCGAGGCTGACAGCGTCATCATGGCCATTGGCACATCGCCAAATCCGCTGCTTAGAAAATCCATAGAGGGAATTGAGATCTCCCGTAGGGGCGGTTTTGTCGTCGATGAGAACATGAGGACAAGCATTCCTTATATCTGGGCAGGCGGAGACGCAGTTACGGGCTCGGCTACTGTCATTGAAGCAATGGGAGCCGGTCAGAAAGCAGCTCATTCAATTATCGAGTATCTTAAATCGTTATAGAAGAAGAAATCTGTAAATGACATTTATTGTCGAAGGGATCATTCTCTGTGCATTGTTTACTCTTATGGTTTATTTAATGTCCAGAAATCCATTAAAGACAGTCTACAATTATCCGCCGCGTATACAGCAGAGAGTACGGTCCCTGAAAGAATATGCAGGAATGGTCCCGACAAAGAAAGACAAGCTGGCGACAAAGCTTATTGCATGCGTATTCTTTGTAATTGTCATAAGTCTCATACTCAGGTTCATAAACGGATGCACGGGGTTTGGGGACGCATTCCTTACCGGATTCATCCTGTGGACCATAGTAAACCGGTATGATGCAATAGTGCTGGATATCATATGGTTCTGTCATGACCCTCACTTTGTGATAAAGGGGACGGAAGACATGGTATCCGACTATCACGACTACATGTTCCACATTAAGGGATTCTTTATTGGGGAGGCTATTGCGCTGGTCGTATGCCTGCTTTCTGCGGCAGTTGTACAGCTCATTCCATAGAAAACTCACTTTTGGAAAACTGCCTTTATTTCCCTGAAAAACCCTGAAAAAAGTGCTTGCATTGTTGATGCCTGTATGATAATATATTTAGGCGTTAGTTTCTGTTGTGCCATCAACAGGGTTAATGGATAAAAAACATTAAGCGGATAGTCCTCTGACGATAAATGATCGTGTATGAATGTCTGAGAAAAAATGGAGGAAAAATGGACGCAATTAAGTTGATGACCGAAGGCATGATCAAGTCCGAGAAGCCTGTCGTTAATATCGGTGATACCGTAAGGGTCAGCGTACGTATTAAGGAAGGCGAAAAGGAAAGGATCCAGGTTTTTGAGGGAATCGTCATCGCTAAGAAGCACGGTGGTGTTGCTGAGACATTCACAGTAAGAAAGACATCTTACGGTGTCGGCGTTGAAAGAGTATTCCCAATCAACTCGCCATTCGTCGAGAAGGTTGAAATAGTTAGAAAAGGTCGTGTTCGCCGCGCTAAGCTGTTCTACCTCAGAGACAGAGTTGGTAGGTCAGCCAAGGTCAAGGAAAAGCTGTAAAAAACATTTAAGAGGACACATCGTCCTCTTTTTTGTTTGTATTATTATCTATTACGAAAATGAAGAAACTGTTTGAATTTATAGAGACACTCTGCATCGCATTTCTTGCTGTGACCGTCATCCTGCTATTCCTGTTCAGGATAATTCAGGTGAGCGGATCTTCAATGAAGGATACTTTGCTTGAGAATGAGAGAGTGCTGATATCCAACATAGGCCACAAATACAAGCGTGGCGATATTGTCGTTACAGACCCCAATACCGGAGCCGGAAAGATACTCATCAAAAGAGTCATCGGCGTCGGCGGTGATACGGTCAAGATCGATTACACTACCGGTATCCTGTATATAAACGGAACGGCCCAGGATGAGCCGTATCTCCGTGAGCCCATGGAATATCGCGATGAAGTCTATGAGATCGTCGTTCCCGAAGGACATCTGCTCCTGCTGGGAGATAACAGAAATGTTTCCGTGGATTCAAGGGCTTCTTCCATCGGTCCGGTGAGCGAAGAGAACATACTCGGAAAGGTAGTGTTCAGGATCTCTCCGATCACAAAGCTAGGACCAGTAAAATGATATTATGCTCATTAAATGACGGCAGTTTTGATATGATCCTCCTAAAGTAGACACTGGAAATATCCAAAACCTACTTTAGGAGGATTTTCTATGCGTAAAAGCAAATATCAGCCAGAAGAGAAACTTAATATTGTACAGGACTATCTTAATGGAGGGG
>CAZDOS010000083.1:0-3482 GCA_964507095.1 uncultured Oscillospiraceae bacterium
ATTATCCCTTCTAGGGTCTGAGCAAACCACTGGTTTACCAGTGGTTATGATTTATATACGATCAGTTAATCATACAGGAGGAATAGATAATGGGTTTTATGTCATATGATCCTTGGCGGGGCATAACTTCAAGAAACGGAATACCGGGCGATGAGCTGGTTGCGGCTCTTCAGAAGTCCATAAGAAGACGGGATGTTGATGTCGCGCTTGATGTGGCTTATGAGATGTACATCACGAGCGAGCAGTTTGAGGACAAGCTGTGGAGAAGGCTCACGATAATCGCCTGCGAGGATATCGGATTCGGCAACATAAACGCAGTAGTAGTCGTAAATGCTTTGGATGAAGCGAGAAAGAAGTTCCCGTACACCGACGGAGACAGGCCTTTCTTCTTCATGCATGCCATCAGGTTCCTCTGCAAGCAGGATAAGGAAAGAAGCACAGACCATATAAAGAACCTTATCATAAAGAAGTTCGAGCAGGGTTACGTGCCTACCATCCCTGATTACGCGTATGACGTACATACAGTCAAGGGCAGGGAAAAGGGCAGAGATATCATGCATTTCCTGGACGAGGCAAGCAAGGTCATCCCTGTAATGGAAGGCTATGACGATTCGTACCGTCTCAAGCTAAAGGAAGTCATCAAGGAAGAGCAGGAAAAGGGACTTAAGCCTAAGGAAGGTTCATTCACATACAACGTATGGCAGGCCTGATTTTGACATTGAGGCTTATATATAGTAAACTATGAGAGCATGGAGACATGTTCTCATTTTTTACAATGAATTCAACACTTTATAATGTGTAAAGATATACTGCTTTACAGACTGGAGAGGCTTAATATGGGCAAAACAGCATTGATCATTGGGTCATCCAAGGGGATAGGAGCCGAAATAGCAAGAGTCCTGTATAACGACGGATACTCTGTTGCCATAACCTACAATAAAAGCAGGAAGGAAGCAAAGGACCTCAGCAAAGAGCTGGGGAAATGCCCTTGCTTTCATTGCGACATCAACGATTTCAACGAGATGCAGGTGCTTTATGAAACGGCAGTTAAAGAGCTGGGCGGACTTGATGTAGTGGTGAACTGCGCCGGCATCGCCTATTCAGGCCTCCTTCAGGACATGAAGGAAAAGGACATAAGGGATGTCATAAACACGGATCTTGTAGGGACCATTTTCTCCACAAGATATGCCGCGGCATATATGGTCAGAAACCATAAGGGAACGATATTAAACATCTCTTCCATGTGGGGAGTTCGGGGAGCATCCTGCGAAGCCGTATACTCTGCTGCCAAGGGCGGCATAATCAGCTTTACCAAGGCAATGGCCAAGGAACTCGCTCCAAGCAATATCCGTGTAAACTGCATCAGTCCCGGAGTAATCAGGACAGACATGCTGGATATCTATACGGAAGACGATCTGAAGGCTTTGGAAGATGAAACTCCTCTTTCGAGGCTCGGACAGACCGGTGACATTGCAAAGGGTGTCCGATTCCTTGTAAGCGATGATGCCGATTTCATTACGGGACAGAACATCATTATTGACGGTGGATTCATTCTGTAAGATAATTACGGATAGCCAAAACGTATGTATATAAACGGATAAGAAACTGATAATGCATAATAAGAAAAAGATCAATATAAATGTCCTCCTGATCGGAGCTGTTTTTCTGCTTGGTGTCGGGATGTTCCTTTTTCAGAAATTCTCGAAAAAGCCCGGAAATACGGCCAGCGTCTTCATAAAGGAAGAGAAACGGATGACGATCGATCTTTCCAAGGACGACATATATCATATAGAAGCAGACCTGCCGGTAACGCTCGAGGTTAAAGACGGGTCGATAAGGTTCATAAATTCAGTATGTCCCGACCATCTGTGCGAAGGCTTCGGATTCATCAATATCTCAGATGAGAGCGCCATCTGTCTTCCGGCGGGTGTCGCCGTTATTGTAGATTAGCAAGACATATCATAACAGTTAATTAAGGAGAATAATATGCCGCAGATCATTTTAAAGAACATGAGCGAAGAAAAGGTCGAAGGTCTTGCTCTGAAACTCAGCAAGCGAGTTGCAGAGATAATCGATGTGCCAACAGGTCATATCGTAGTCGAAAGGGCAGACACGACCCTTTACAGGAACGGTAGGAAGGACGAGCTGTGCGCAATGGCATGGGTGTCATGGAAGAAGAGGGGACCTGAAATGCAGCAGAAGGTATCCAGGGCAATTGCAGATATCCTTTTCGAAGAAGGATATGATAGAGCAGAGGTCATCTTTGACAATCTCGACATGAATGACTTCTATGAATACGAAAAAGAATAGCTGGTAATGAACAAAGATCAAGACAGGCTGTCAATCGACAGCCTGTCTTTTACTGTGAATATCATTCAATGACGATTGACTTGATAATGACAGGCTCGATAGGCTTGTCCCTGAAATCAGTATCGACTTCAGCGATCCTGTCAACAGCCTCGATGCCTTCAACTACATGACCGAATGCGGCATACTGTCCGTCAAGATGAGGTGCATCCCTGTGCATGATGAAGAACTGGCTTCCTGCGGAATCAGGCATCATGCTTCTTGCCATCGAAATGACGCCTCTGGTGTGCTTGATAGGGTTAGGCACGCCGTTTGAGAGGAATTCGCCCTTGATGCTCCAGCCCGGACCGCCGGTACCGTTTCCTGCAGGATCTCCGCCCTGGATCATGAATCCCGGTATGACCCTGTGGAATGTAAGACCGTCGTAGAAGTGCATTCCCACGAGCTTTTCAAAGTTTTCACATGTTAATGGAGCTGCATCGTGATCGAGCTCGAGCTTGATGACATCTCCGTTTTCCATAGTAATGATAACCATATTGATAGTTCTCCTTGTTTGTTGTTCAGTCGTTCTCTTCGAATTTCATGAAAGGCATCGGCAGAAGATCTAGGACTGTCTTTATCATGTAATCTCCGCCCGTTCCTGCGATGATGACCGGCGTTGAGGAAACATCCCGGCAGAATTCAGTCATGACCTGCCTGCATATGCCGCAGGGAAGACTGTCTTCGGGCTTTGGTCCCGCCACAACAGCCAGAGCGGTGAACTTTGTGCATCCTTCGCTGACCATCTTGAACATTGCGGTCCTTTCCGCACATATCGTAGCTCCGTAGGATGCGTTTTCGATATTACAGCCTCCGTAAACTTTTCCGTCTTCTCCCAGTACGGCAGCACCCACATTGAAGCGTGAATACGGCGTATAGGCGTTTCTCTGGTACTCAAGAGCCTTGTCTATGAGCATTCTGACGATCTTTTCATCTAGTTTCATGAGACACCTCCGTGTTTATTTGATTATATCACATTCCTGGCATTCATGTACATTACGGTGATGCCGGTCGGTCAATATGCCGGATATTTCTGTTTGCGCACAAAAAAAGAGGCTTGTTCAGCCTCTTTATATTGTTTGGTTCTATTATAAATGTTGGGGTAAGGACCCGGAGGTCCAAACCTCAGCATTTTA
>CAZDOS010000084.1:0-3079 GCA_964507095.1 uncultured Oscillospiraceae bacterium
TCAAGTGGATGATCCAGACCACGGATTATGTTGGTGTTGACGAGGACATCGGACTGTACATCGAGCCTGATGCCATACATATAATGAAGAAGAGCAAATACTCCGGACAGTTCGGCGACTACTCGTCATATTCGGACGAGGTCGAGGAGCTTACTCAGCTGGAAGAACAGCTGGAAGAGAAGCTGGATCGGGGAATAGATATAGAGACTATTCTTGAGAGCGAAGCTCTGACGGAGGAATAGTACCGATGAAGAATAAGAAACAGAGTTTCGTGGGAGCGCTCCTTGCGCCTTACGGCATCTGGGCTGCGGTATTCATCATCGTTCCTTTGCTGTTTGTCGCATATTACGCGTTCACGGACAATTCGTTTGCCTTCACGCTGGATAACATAAAGAGGTTCTTTTTTGCCTCAAGTGTCGTCGGAGGCAAGGAGGTAAGGACATACCTGCTGATCTTCTGGCGAAGCCTCAAGCTTGCGTTCATAAGCACGGCATTATGTCTCCTCTTTGGTTACCCGTTGGCATACATAATGGCGAGAGCCAGTGACAAGGCACAGAAGTTCATGATGACGCTGATAATGATCCCGATGTGGATGAACTTCCTGATCCGTACATATGCATGGATGACAATACTTCAGGACAAGGGCATACTGAACGGGTTCCTGGGCTTCCTCGGGATCAAGGCAATGCATATAATCGGAACCGAGACTGCGGTCATCATAGGAATGGTCTATGACTACTTCCCGTACATGGTGCTGCCAATCTACTCCATAATGGCCAAGATGGACATCAGACTCATAGAAGCGGCAAAGGATCTCGGATGCAACAATGTCAGCACATTGAGAAGGGTTATATTCCCGCTCAGTCTTCCGGGAGTCCTTTCCGGAGTGACCATGGTCCTCATTCCGTCGGTAAGTACATTCTACATTTCCCAGAAACTGGGCAACGGAATGTTCTTCCTCATAGGCGATGCCATCGAAGGACAGTTCGTAGCGAACAATCTGCATTTTGCGGCAGCCATGGCCTTCATCCTGATGGTTATCCTGCTTGCCATGATGGCCTTGCTCAAATACTACACAAACAGACATCTGTATGGAGGTGAAGAGTGATGAAAACTGCCTCCAAGATATATACTGCAATCATTTTCCTGTTCCTTTTCGCTCCGATAGCGATACTGATAGTATTCTCTTTTAATGACCGGAAGAGCCTTTCGGTATTCTCGGGATTCTCGTTAAGGTGGTACACGGAGCTGTTCAACGACGGGCCTACCCTTCAGAGCGTCAGGAACACGCTGGTCCTTGCACTGTCCGCAATGGTGATCAGCACCATAATGGGAACGGCGGCATCCCTGGGGATCTACAGACTCAGGAACAAGGCAATAAGAGCAACCTTCAATACGGTCACGGACATCCCGATGACAAATCCGGATATAATCACCGGTATCTCGCTGATGCTCATGTTCGTATTTGCCGGAAGAGTGTTCGGAATGGCCAATTCGCTCAGCTTCTGGACGATGCTCATAGCCCACATCACTTTCTGCCTGCCGTACGTCATACTTCAGGTGCTTCCGAAGCTGAGGCAGATGGATCCAAGCCTGCCTGAAGCCGCTCAGGATCTGGGATGCACTCCGTTAAGGGCATTTTTCAAGGTCACGCTGCCCGAGATCATGCCGGGCGTCATAACCGGCGCAATCATGGCCTTCACCATGAGTCTTGATGACTTCGTCATCAGTTATTTCACTGCCGGTGCCGGATTCCAGACCCTTCCTATCAGGATCTACGGAATGACCAAGAAGACCGTAACGCCAAAGATGTACGCTCTGGCAACCATCATTTTCTTTGTGATCCTTACTCTTCTGCTCATCAGTAATCTGACTGACAGCAAGAGCGAAGATAAAGACTGATCATCTATTGACAAGAGGAGGAAACAATATTGAAAAGACTGTTCATTGCAGTGATCACATGCTGCCTGGCCGCACTGCTGCTTGCAGGCTGCTCAAGTTCTGACAGGGTAACGCTCAACGTTTACAACTGGGGCGAATACATTGCAGACGGCAGCGAAGGCACATATGACACCATAAAGGAGTTCGAGAAGTGGTATGAAGAGGAGACCGGAACAAAGGTCAAGGTGAACTACGACACCTTTGCCTCCAACGAGGATCTCTATTCCAAGCTCTCTTCCGGAGCCGTCAGCTATGACATCATAGTTCCATCTGACTACATGATTGCCAGAATGGCAGACGAAGGAATGCTGCTTCCGCTCAACTTTGACAATATCCCTAACTATGAGTACATTGACGACAGTTTCAAGGGCCTTTACTACGATCCTGAAAACAAGTACACGGTTCCTTACACATACGGCATAGTCGGAATCATATGGAATGCAAATGAAGTTGATGAGGCTGATGCCACAGGCTGGGATATCCTCTGGAACGAGAAATATGCCGGAAAGATCGTCCAGTACAACAATCCGCGCGATGCATTCGGGACTGCAATGTTCAAGCTGGGCATCGATGTCAACACTAATGACAAGGCTGACTGGGACAGATGCTATGAGGAGCTCGCAAAGGAGCGCCCGCTCGTCTACAGCTATGTAATGGATGAGATATATAACATGATGGAGTCCGGCGAGGCTGCAGTAGGTTCATACTATGCCGGCGACTTCTTCACCATGCTTGATGCACAGGCTGAAAACGTCGATCTCAGATTCTTCTATCCGGATCCTACAAATTACTATGTCGATGCAATGTGCATTCCAAGCTGCGCACAGAACAAGGAAGTTGCTGAAGCATTCATTAACTTCATGCTCTCAAGAGATCCTGCAGTGGCAAACGCAGAGTACACATATTATGCTTCACCGAACAAGATCGTCTACACAGACGAAGAGTATCTCGAAGATCTCGGTGAGGAGACAATAGAGATCCTGTATCCGGGAATCGAGAGCTTTGCAGAGGAGTACAACAAGTACGCCTACAGAAACCTCTCACCTGAGCTTCTGGACTACATCAACACACTTTGGGAGAATGTAAAGATCAACTGATCTGTGACAGTAAAAAGACAGAGCTTCTCAGAAGCTCTGTC
>CAZDOS010000085.1:0-3045 GCA_964507095.1 uncultured Oscillospiraceae bacterium
TTAATCTTGTCGTGATGCTCATAAACTACATAAGCTTCATAAAAAGCGGGCATTTGAAGTTCTGCTTCAGGATGTTCGGCGGAGAGATAACCATAGAGCACGGATTCGGATTGATGATGAGGCATATCTATGCGATGCGACCGGATGCGTCCGACTCAATCTCATTGAGATTTTCACTTATCAACTTCATTCTGTTTGTGCTGGTGTTTACGGTCCTGTTTGCCGTTATCGGAGTGGTGTTCAGGCTTATCAGGTCTAAATGACGCTGTACAGAAAATATTAAGGAGAATAAACTATGCCCAAAGGCTTTATAGATCCAAGCTATGCCATGATCCTTGAAATGAGGGGAATGAGCGAAGGTGAGATCAGGGATGCGGTCGAAAGGTTCGGTGACAACTACGGGACCTACGATATGCTCAGCGAGATGGAGTTCGGAGTGCCTTTCGATGAACTGGAAGGCAGCCGGCTCGATTATGATCTCGATTTTGACGATGAAGATGATTTTTGATCAGATATCATACATATATCTACTGACGAAATGAGGTACGCATATGGAATTGGCAGTATACGAAAAGGAACATCTTGAGATACTAAGAAAGTATCTTGCGGAATGCACTGTTCTTCTGAAAAAGGACGGATCCTTTCCGGTGAAAGAACACGGCAAGGTCGCTCTGTTCGGAAGCGGCGTTAGAAGGACGATCAAGGGAGGCACCGGAAGCGGTGAGGTAAACTCACGTTTCTTCACCAATGTAGAGGAAGGCTTCGAGGAGAATGGCTTCACCGTCACAAGCAAGGCATGGCTGGATACCTATGACGAGATCTACGCCAATGCAAGAAAGGAATTTGCGGAAAGCATAAAGAAGCAGATCAAGGGTGACGGGATGGGCGCCATCATGGGTCTGATGGGAAAGATCATGGAGGAGCCCGAATACGACATCCCTCTCGAGGGCGATGGAGATATGGCCATCTATGTCCTCGGAAGGATCTCTGGTGAAGGTTCTGACAGAACATATACAAAGGGAGATATCCTTCTTACTGACCGGGAGGTCAGGGACATCCTGCGGCTCAACGTCAAGTATCCTAAGTTCATGCTGGTCATAAACGCAGGCGGTCCGGTAGATCTTACTCCCGTAAATGAAGTCAGGAACATCCTCGTGCTCTCACAGCTCGGTGTCGAGACGGGAAGCGCTCTGGCCAGGATAGTTCTTGGGGACTCGCCTTCAGGCAAGCTCACCACATCCTGGGCCACGCAGGACAACTATCCGGATGTCGGAGACTTCGGCGACATGGATGATACCTGCTACAGGGAAGGCATCTATGTAGGTTACCGTGGAATAGAGGCAATGGGAAAGAAGGCCATGTATCCGTTCGGCTACGGTCTGTCCTTCACGGAGTTCTCAAGACAGCTTAAGGAACTGCGCGTTGACGGCACAAAGCTTTTGGTCGATGTAAGCGTCAGGAACACCGGGGGACTACCGGGCAAGGAAACGGTGCTGGTATATATCGGTAGGCCGTGGACAAGGCTCGACCATCCGGTCAAGGAACTCGCGGGCTTTGCAAAGACGAAACTGCTTGAGGCAGGTGATGAAGAGACAGTTACCGTAACGGTCGACACACGGGATCTGGTAAACTACGACGAGAAGAATGCTCTGTACTTCCTGGAAAAGGGCAGATATACCGTATATGTCGGCGGAGATGTCGACAGTGCAAGGCTTGAGGGAGCATTCGTGATCCCCGAAGAGATAGTTACAAGGAAGGTAAGGAATGCTCTGGGTCAGCCGGGATTCGAGGATTACAGGCCGGCCGAGAAGACAGTAAGCTTTGACGGAGACACACCTGTATTTGACCCTGAATGCTACACCACTCAGGATATCGAATACGACAGGCAGATCGAACTGGATCCGAGAGTAAAGGATCTTACCGACGAGGAGCTCATGAAGCTCGGCATCGGTGCGTATAACGAGAAGCGGGGACTTACAAGCATAGTCGGCAATGCCGGCTTTGCCGTAGCCGGAGCCGCAGGAGAGACAAGGACGCTCGCCTCAAGAGGTATTCCGGGACTGGTAATGGCCGACGGCCCTGCAGGCATACGCATTGCAAAGGAAGCAGCAAAGGACGAGACCGGCGTATATTCCCTCGGCAATCCGTTCCCTGACACAATGATGGAATTCATCCCTGACGCTATCAAGGCAGGGCTCAAGCTCATAACAAAGAAACCGAGCAAGACGGCTCAGGTGTTCAATCAGTACCGGACGGCTATCCCGATCGGAACAGCCATACGGCAGAGCTTCAATACACAGTTCATGGAAAAGTGCGGAGACCTCGTAGGCGATGAGATGGAACGTTTCAAGGTCCATCTCTGGCTGGCACCTGCGCTGAACATCCACAGAGACATTCGCTGCGGCAGGAACTTTGAGTATTATTCAGAGGATCCTCTCGTGAGCGGCACTGTTGCTGCGATGATAACCAAAGGCGTTCAGAAGCATCCGGGATGCGGAACCACGATAAAGCATTTCTTTGCAAACAACCAGGAGACCAACAGGACCCAGAGCAACAGCCGTATATCCGAAAGAGCGTGCAGGGAAATATACCTCAGGGGCTTTGAGCTCTGCATAAGGGAAAGCCGGCCTTGGGCGCTCATGACCAGCTACAACCTGCTTAACGGAGTGCATACGAATTCACGCCATGACCTGAACACAGACATACTGCGTGACGAGTTCGGATACGAGGGACTTGTCATGACCGACTGGGAGATTAACCACGGCGAGTTCGTAAAGAACGGAAAGCACCCGGGAAGCTATTCCGACCTGGTGAGCGCGAGCGGAAATGAAGTGTTCATGCCTGGTTCGAAGGGAGACTTCGACGACATGAAGAATGGCCTGAAGAAAGGTACAATCACCAGAAAGCAGCTTGAGATCAATGCGACGAGGATACTCAGCGTCGTTGACAAGCTGACAAAAGCTTGATAGAGATACATTGCTGCCGGGCATATGCCCGGCGGCAATTCATAGGAAAGGATACTCATTATGGTAAATTCGGAATCCT
>CAZDOS010000086.1:0-2992 GCA_964507095.1 uncultured Oscillospiraceae bacterium
TGTCCCAACAGATACGGAAGCACGGCGGTCGGCGGCTGCATCTACTGCAGCGAGAAGGGAAGCGGAGAGTACGCCCGATACGGCCGGGATGATCTGACCCGGCGGATCCGGCAGGCAAAGGAGCTAGTCAGAGCAAAGGGTGCCACGAAATATGTAGCGTACTTCCAGTCCTTCACCAATACCTACGGAAAAGCGGAGAGGCTGGAGCCCCTGTTCACCCGGGCTGCCATGGAGGATGACATAGTCGAAGTATCCATTGCGACCAGGTGCGACTGCCTGGGAGATGACATCCTGGACATGCTTGAAAGGATAGCAAGGATCAAGCCTCTGACGGTCGAGCTCGGACTGCAGTCCATGCATGAAGAGACACTGGAAAGGATAAACTGCAAATATACCCTTGAGGAGTTTGACTCTGCCGTCAGGCGGCTAAAGGCGAGGAACATCAACGTTGTCGCGCATCTGATAATTGGATTTCCATGGGAGAGCAGAGAACAGATGGTGGCAAGCGCGCGTCATGTGGGCGAAGCAGGCGTTGACGGAGTAAAGCTCCAGCTGCTGCATGTGCTGAAAGGAACGAAGCTGGGATCGGAATACCTGAAAGAACCTTTCAGGACTCTGACGCTGGAAGAATATGCATCCATCGTGGTCGACTGCCTGAAGGTCATGCCTGAGGACATCGTTATACACAGGCTGACCGGTGACGGCAGCAGGAAGGATCTTTTGGCTCCTCTCTGGTCAACGGACAAGAAGAGGGTATTGAACACCATAAACCGGCGGATAGAACAAGCGGAGAGATGACATGAATAAAGAGATAGAAAGGATATATGACAGGGTAGACGAACTCCTGGAAAAGGAGTGCTATCTGATAGACGTGTTCCCAAGGCAGATATCAGAGGAAAAGAGCAGACAGTATCTCGCTCTTGAGGAATTTTATTCTTCAGACGAGCAGATAAAGAAGATATCCGGCCAGTTCATGAACGTCATACTCAAGCTGTACGCTTATTATGATTTCGACCACGTGATCGACGATTTCGACGAGCTGCATGACAGCTTTGAGGACATGGTCAGCGAGATAGAGCATGTATATGAGATGGGACGAGGAGGACTCAGCATCCTTATTAACGGCGAAAACTCCCTTCTGGCAGTCTACGGGGACAGCCTGTACATGTGTCTGTATGCGCCCAGTGAAGACATGAAACGGCTCACTGAGGAGATTTGCCTGAGAGAGGGACTGTATTTCAGGAAAGCACCTGAATTTGACCTAAGCGAGGTGGATACAGATGAAGAATAGGATACTGCTCGGAATGAGCGGAGGCGTAGACTCCTCGGTCTCGGCGGCTCTTCTTAAGGACGCCGGCTGGGATGTTATAGGAGTGACGCTTCTGTTGCCTTCCGGAGACCCGGAGCATGACCGGAGCATAGCTGTCACGGCCAGAGAAGCCGCGGCGGTGGCGCGGCGGCTGGGGATCCCTCATAAGACGGTGGATCTGAGCGAGGATTTCAGAAAGCATGTCATAGATTACTTCGTTGACAGCTACAGGCGTTTCGAGACACCGAACCCCTGCGTTGAATGCAACAGGTACATAAAGTTCGGGAAGATGTTTGACATTGCGATGGAGCTGGGATGCAGCCATATGGCCACAGGTCATTATGCCCGGACGGCTTACAGCGACAAATACTCCTGCAGGGTGATCGCAAAGTCGCCCTCCGTCAAGGATCAGAGTTACTTCCTTTACAAGATCAGAAAAGAAGTCGTAGACCGCATAGTGTTTCCCTTGGCCACCTTCACTTCAAAGGACGAAGTCAGAGCAACGGCAAGACAGATGGGGCTCTCGGTCGCATCAAAGCCTGACAGCGAGGATGTGTGCTTCATACCGGGCGGAGACTACAGGGCCTTTCTTGAGGACAACGGCTTCATGAAGCCCAATCCGGGAAAAGTGAGACATCTCAACGGAGAGGTGCTGGGAGAGCACGGAGGTCTTTACAGATATACTACGGGGCAGAGAAAGGGACTTGGCATCGCATACAGGAATCCAATATATGTCATTGGTCGGGATACTGACAGCAACACTCTGTTAGTCGGGGATGAAAAGGATCTGTATACGGACAGTTTCACCATAAGGGACATCAACTGGCTCGCGGGGGAAATGCCCGACCGGCTCGAGAACATAACGGTCAAGACGAGATACACCAAAAACGATTATGAATGCGCTCTGAAATCAGAAGGAAACTCGAGGGCAAGAGTACTGCTTTCAAGACCGCAGAAGCTGATCACCGCCGGACAGTCGGCCGTCTTCTATGACGGAAACGTACTGCTGGGCGGAGGAATAATAGAATAGACAGACAATTATCAGACAGGGACCGAAAAAATCGGTCCCTGTTGCTTATATCGGGTATATGTTCCGCATTATCTCGCTTGATATCGAGTTTTCCACCAGGAAGCCCTGCGGAGTAAGGGCTATCCTGTTTCCGTCAAACTTCAGAAGTCCCTGATCGTTCAGCAGATACATCTCGCGTGTCGTCCTGTCATTCAGCGCATATCCCCACTTCTTCTTCAGCTCCGTCAGATCAAGCCCGTCCGACAGTCTCAGCGAGAGCATTATGTATTCGTCCACGTCGACGGTCCCGTCATGGATCACGTGAGGATCTCTCATGAAGGAATCCAGATCTCTATCGTAGTGGAACCTTTTGCCGTTCCAGCAGGAATAGGCAGCGGGACCGATACCGAGATAGTCGTCCATCTTCCAGTAGATCATGTTGTGTCTCGACACCATGCCGTCCCTGGCGAAATTGGAGATCTCGTACTGCCTGAAGCCTATGCTTTCAAGATAGCTGCAGGCCTCCAGGTAGAATTCGCTCAATTCCTCTTCGTTAGAAAGGTTTTCCGGAGGGTCGTCATAGAAGGGAGTTCCTTCCTCGACCTTGAGCATGTAAGCGGCACTTGCGAGGAATGACAGCACGCTGTTTTTCCGCGACATAAAATATCCGGTTA
>CAZDOS010000087.1:0-2826 GCA_964507095.1 uncultured Oscillospiraceae bacterium
TGCAAGAGACTTCAAGCAAAAGTACAAGCGTTCCGTCCTTGGAGTGGGATGGAGCGTTCTTTCACCATTGCTTACTCTCCTCGTCATGAGGCTCATATTTACACAGTTTTTCGGAAGGAACACTCCTCACTACACGACCTATCTGTTCGCAGGTAACATTGTGATGAGTTTTTACAAGGAATCCACAAAAGGCGGCATGAACAGCCTATACAACAACAGAGCCATTTTTTCTAAAGTCAATGTTCCAAAGTACATGTTTGTGTTTTCGAAAAATGTCTCTGCTTTGATCAATTTTGGGCTGACCATACTGGTGTTCTTTGTGTTCTGCATCATAGATAAGATTCAGTTCGGATTTCACATGGTCGCACTTATTTATCCTGTGATATGCGAGACTGTCTTCTGTGTAGGGGTCGGAATGATCCTTTCAGCTATGCTGATCTTCTTCAGAGACACCGAGTATCTGTACGATGTTTTTCTTACGATGCTCACTTATCTGTCTGCTATATTCTATACTGTTGACAGGTATTCGCCGGCGGTCCAGAGGCTGTTCCTGTTAAATCCGGTATATGTGTATATCAAGTACTTCAGAGTTGTGGTAATCGACAGGATGATCCCATCGCTGGCTTATCATGGTCTTTGTGCCTTTTATGCCATAGTGGCACTTTTAATTGGGTTCCTCGTGTATAAGAAGAACAATCAGAAATTCCTCTATTATGTCTAAGGAGATTCAGAATGGCGATCATCAGTGCAAATGGGGTATCCATCAGATATATTACCGGAGATTTTAAAGATATCGGACTGAAAGAATACATTATCAGAAGAATCAAAGGCAATTATCGCGTTACGGAGTTCTGGCGGGACAAGGATATATCCTTCGAGCTGGACAGAGGTGATATGCTTGGAATCATCGGTCCCAACGGCGCAGGAAAATCTACATTGCTCAAAGCAGTCTCAGGTATCATGGTACCCACGCTCGGTACTATGCATATCAATGGCAGCATTGCTGCGCTACTTGAACTTGCCAGCGGATTCGACGGCGAGCTGACCGTCAGGGAGAATACATATCTGCGTGGGGCCATGCTGGGATATACCCGAAAATTCATGAACGAGAAATACGACGAAATTATAGCTTTTGCGGAATTGGAGAATTTCCAGGACAGGCCGTTCAAGCAGTTGTCAAGCGGAATGAAGAGCAGACTGGCTTTCTCAATCGCATGTCTTGTCAGTCCGGATATACTGATCCTAGATGAGGTCCTGAGTGTAGGAGACGGATCATTCAGAAAAAAGAGCGGCAACAAGATGAAGGAGATTCTTTCAAGGGGAGTTACAGGCATCCTTGTATCCCATTCCATACCTCAGGTTAGAGAAATGTGCAACAAAGTCCTCTGGCTGGATCACGGAAATCAGGTAGCCTTTACTGACAAGGTGGATCTGTACTGTGACGCCTATGAGGAATTTCTCATTACCAAGAAACTCCCACAGAATGAGGCTGACGTTCAAACTATGGCGGAAAGCTATCAGCAGAGATTACTTGGCGAGCAGCGGGAAAAACAGAAAAAAGAGATCGAATCCATAAAAAGGACGATTGCAAAGAGCAACGAAGAGTCTATTATGGATATCATCAATACGATCAAAAAGATAAGACCTGATCTTCTTGAAGAATAGATCTGAATTACAATGTAACTGACAATTAAAAAAACATATCGTTAAGGGGATTTGAATTGGATTATAGGTTTAAGTTTTCAGTTATCATAGCAGCATACAACACAGCTGATTATCTGGGCGAAGCCTTAGACAGCGTCATGAATCAGAGCTTAGGGTATGATACTATCCAAGTCATAGTCGTCAATGACGGCTCAACCGACAATACATGGGATATCATAAAAGATTACATGTCAAGATATCCAAACAATGTAATTGGGATCAACAAGGAGAATGGCGGTGTCAGCAGTGCCAGGAACAAAGGACTTGAATATGTCGAGGGGAAATATGTAAACTTCCTCGATTCTGATGACAAGTTCAAATTGGACTGCTTCAGTAAGGTATGGGACTTTTTTGAAGCTCATGAATACGAGACTGATATTGTTTGTGTCCCGCTGATGTTTTTCGGGAGAAAAAAGGGAGGACATAATCTCAACTATAAGTTCAACGACGGTGACAGGGTGATAGATCTCACCAAGGAATGGAGATATATATTAAACAGCATGGCATCTTCCTTTGTAAAAAGGGATGCCATTACAGACGATCTCAGATTTGACACTGAGATGGCAATCAGCGAGGACTATAAGCTTATCACATGGCTCCTACTCAGAAAGCCTGCCCTGGGTGTGGTCTGCAACACGGCGTACATGTACAGGAGGAGGGAAGAGGTCGGCGTTTCAGCCATAGATGGTTCCAAAAAGAACAGGAAGAACTATATCACTCCCGTTGAAAGGCTGTATGAGCCTGTTATGTCATATTGCAAGGAGAAATACGGATATGTGCCAAAGTTCGTCCAATACTCCATATGTAACGATCTGCATTACAAGGTCCAAATGGAAACGATACCGGACGGAGTCCTGACGCTGGAGGAAAAAGTTGAGTTTATCGAAAGGGAAAAGAGGATAATCAGTGAATTGGATGATGATGTGATCATCGCCGAAAAGACGATCTCAGATGAGTTCAAGTATGTAATGCTTAAATGCAAGGAAAGCCCTGTAAGGCTGGAGAACACCGCAGAGGGATATGAGATACTGCTTGGGGAGAACAGGGTCTATTCACTGACAGAAAAAGACACTCTCAGACTGGATTTCATAAAGATAAAGGATGGCATCTGCAGGATTGAAG
>CAZDOS010000088.1:0-2543 GCA_964507095.1 uncultured Oscillospiraceae bacterium
TTCACAACGCGCCATTGACATCCTCCTACATGAACACCAGATCCATTTCGAAGAGCGGAGGGATAAGCACCTTCAGGAGCTCTGTAACGATAAATGAAAAGGCGGAAGGTTCCAAGTCATCAGTGTCCTGTGAGTCTCTGATGCTGGACAGCATATCCAGATCGGACACCATACCTGTCATGGTCGTAAAGACTGATAAACGGGACGTAGGACACGAAGCGAGGATAGGAAGGATAAGCGATGAGGCAGTGCTCTATCTCATGTCCAGGGGACTTGACGAGGCTTCCGCCAAGGCACTCATAGTTTCAGGATTTGCCGAGAACGTGTCAAAGGAGCTGCCGCTGGAATACGCTGTAGAGATGAACAATCTCATCACGCTGGAAATGAAAGGAAGCATAGGATGAATACAGAAAAGATGATCATTAACAGGCCTCCTTCCATTACCTGGTATTCGCTGGGGGTAAACGGCAAGACAGTCAGTCCGCTCTCAGATTCGACAGGAGCCATCGTAGGCATCGATTGTCCGAAAGCCGTATCGGTAATGCCGGTCAACGCAGAACTCACGAGCGGCGATCCTACAGCCTCCGGCGAGACCTTTGCAGGCAGTTTCAGTAACGGGATAGAACTCAGCTTCAGCGAAGCACTTACTGAGCCCGTAAAGGTAAATATAAGGCTTTCAGGCCTTGAAGATAAGTCGGCAGCACTGTATATAAGTGCCCTTGAAGGCTCGAAAGCCGAGATCCTGGTCAATATCATTCGGGAGGACGATACTAGAGCAGGGATCAGGACTGTGCTTTATGCCTGGGATAACTCGGATATAAAGCTCACTCAGATCTATGACTGTCCTTTTGACAGCGAAGTAATAAGCGATACAGGCATAACACTGATGGACAGCGCTTCTGTAATGCTTAACGGCATATTCATGAAGGCAAGGAACGTTCTTGCAGGCACCAAGGCCGTGCTTGAAGGAGCAAGATCACAGTTTGATTACGGGCTGGGCTACATTTTGACAGGAAACGATTCCCTTGATCTGAACAGCGTCGTTCTTCATAAAGGAAAGAAGACCCTCTCGAATACAGCTGTGAGAGGGGCAATGTCAGGGGAATCACAGAAGGTCTTCAGAGGCACCATAGATTTCAGAGCCGGTTCATCAGGTTCCGAAGGAGGAGAAACGGAGGACGTTCTGCTTCTGAGCGACAGCGTGACAAACAAGACGATGCCGGTCATACTCTGCGATGAGGAGGATGTGTCAGGCTCTCACGGAGCCAGCATCGGCAGAGTGCCGGAAGAACAGGTCTATTATATGATGTCCAGAGGCATACCGTATGATCAGGTATACAGCATGCTGGCGTCATCAAAGATAGAAGGAATAATCAACAGGATAGAGGATGAGAAGACAAGGGAGGAACTCTCAGGTCAGCTCTCAAGGAGGTTCAGCGATGTCATTAATGGATAAGAAGAATTTTCCGATATTCACAACATACCCGGATCTGGTATACATAGACAACTCTGCTACTACCCAGAAACCGCAGGCAGTTCTGGATGCGGTAAAAAAGTACTACGAAGAGGAAAATGCCAATCCTCTAAGAGGATTGTATGACCTTGCGGTAAAGGCGACCGACGCGTATGAGAACGCCAGGGCTGCTGTTAAGGATTTCATAGGTGCAGATAGTGTAAAGGAAATAATCTTTACACGTAATGCGTCCGAATCACTTAACCTTGTTGCCTACAGCTACGGCAGAATGGTAATAGAAGAGGGCGATGAGATACTTTCCACTGTATCAGAACACCACAGCAACATGCTTCCTTGGCAGATACTGGCCAAGGAGAAGGGCGCCGTACTTAAATATCTTGAGCCTACCAAGGAGGGCGAATACACTCCAGAGGCCCTTAAAGCAGCCCTTACTCCCAAAACAAAGATATTTGCCATCGCGCAGGTTTCAAATGTATTCGGAAGGGTAAATCCGATCAGGGCATTTGCAGATATCTGCCACGAGAACGGCACGGTCCTCGTATGTGACGGCGCTCAGAGCGTTCCTCACATGCATGTTGACGTAAAGGAACTTGATGTGGACTTCCTTGCTTTCTCCGGACACAAGATGATGGGACCGATGGGCATAGGAGTCCTCTACGGAAAGAAGGAGCTTCTCGAAAAGATGCCTCCGTTCCTTTCTGGCGGCGAAATGATAGAGTATGTGACCCTTGACGGCGCCACTTACGCACAGCTGCCTCACAAATTCGAGGCAGGTACCGTCAATGCGGGAGGAGCCGTAGGCCTTCGAGCTGCCATCGAGTACATCAGCCGGATAGGGTTTGACGCTATAGAGGAAAAGGAAGCAAGGCTGACCAAGCTGATGGTCACAGAGATGCTCAAGATACCGCATATCCATATTATCGGATCCCAGAAGTGGGAGGAGCATCAGGGCATAGTAGCCTTTGAAGTGGACGATATCCACCCTCATGACGTTGCAGCCATGCTTGACGCTGACGGCATCTGTGTAAGAGCAGGACATCACTGCACACAGCCTCTGCAAATAGAATCT
>CAZDOS010000089.1:0-2326 GCA_964507095.1 uncultured Oscillospiraceae bacterium
GGGATAAAGACTATGTAGCCATTTCAATTCCGGCCGGAACAGAAGATAAACCACAAGCAAGTCTTTTGATAACTACTGACAATGGAAAGCTGCTGGGAGAATTCATAGTTGATGTTGTACATGATACTGATTTAACAGGGCCAGATGTAGAAAAATACAGAAACTATAGTGGAGATATAGTTTTCAACTCAGTAAAAGATGGTAATATTACTTACTTAACTCCAACAGAAGCAATGTATATAACCGATTCCAATGGCAAAAAGCTGTTAGATCCTTCTCTTGCCGAAATTGAATTGGAAGAGCATTCTGTAACAATGAGTAATAATAAAGCTATAGATGCAAAAACCAATAACATATATATAATAACGAATGCATCAGGGAAAGCATTTAACTTTGGGGAATTTAGACATTTATAATTATTAAGACTCTTCGGATCCTTTTTAAGCGGTTGGAATAGTAAGATGTTACGAATAAGTGGGAGTACAAACTCCCACTTTTTGCTTTTAGGGCTGAGAGCTGAACAAATCATGAAGCATACCGCTTTCATATGAGTTGAAATCGGATATAAGCTTTATAGTGCCATTTAGAGGGTTAAATTTCATTTTAACAAGATAAAATGAAATTTAGCTGATCTTTTCAGAGTTAGAATTTCATTTTGCAGCCTTCTTGAGATATGACCACAGCTAAGCTATTGATTCAGTTGGGTTGCTATGGTATAAGGAGGGAAAAGAGGATACAAAAGTGGGGACAGGGAAATGAGCAAATATGAACCGCTTTGGCAGTATGTGAGAGATAACGGCAGAGATGAATACAGACTGTCATTTGATGAGGTCAAGGAGATAGTGGGTTTTGATTTTGATCATGCCTTTCTGACATACAAGAAGGAGCTTCCGGATTACGGTTATGAATTCAAGAGACTTTCACTGAAGGAAAAGTGGGTCTGGATCGTAAAGAAGGAAGAGGGCTGACTGCGGAGAACACTGATTCGCAGCGGAAAGAAGAAGTATCTGCTTTTGATCAGAAAGCTTTTAGGGACGGGGGTAATAAAATGAGATATATCGTTCTTTTAAGAGGAATCAATGTCAGCGGCAAGAGCAGGATCGCGATGAAGGAACTGAAGAAAGCCCTTGAGGATAACGGCTATTTGAATGTCATTACCTATCTTAACAGCGGGAATGTCATCCTTGATTCTGACAGGGAAAAGGGATATGTTTCCGACGACATCGTTGATCTGCTCAAAAGCAGGTTCGGACTGGACATTCCCATATATGTGACCGACCCTTCAAAACTGAAAGATATCCTTGAGCATGCTCCGGACTGGTGGGGAACTGACGACAAGGGAATATATGATAATCTTGTTTTCATAATTCCTCCGGTCGGTTTTGAAGAACTTTACGGCGTAGTGGGAGAGCCGACTGAAAAGATAGACAGAATACTGGAATACGATAATGTGGTATTCTGGTCGTTTGATCTGAGCAATTACCAAAAATCAAATTGGTGGAAGAAAACTGCAAGCACGGACATCAAGGACCGGATAACGATCAGAACGGCCAACACTATGAGAAAAGTACTGGAATTATGCAGCAAATAGGATCTTGAATATCAAAATGATAAGGAACGGGCGGAAGCGAAAGCTCCCACCCGTTTTTTGACAGATATATATGTTTAAATGAGGTCAATTGGCGCAGTAGGTGTTCCAAAGCCGGTGTGTGTACCGCTTGTAGGTTCTGTATGCCTCTTCGTTTTTGCCTTCTTCTATAAGTCTTACGCAAGTGCTTATCAGTTCTTCATAGACTTTTGACCAGATCCTGTCGCGGTCGGGAAGCCGGTCGATTGCGTGAACGATCTGAGGGGCAAGAGAATAGTATTCGTCGATATCCAAATTGCCTCCTTCGCGGTCATTCAGGTAAGTGTCTCTGTATCTTCTCAAGGTAGCAAGCTCGTAGCAATCATCGGCAAGCCCTCTGGAACTGACACATGCAGTCGTAAGAAAGCAGCTGTCGTCAGAACTCTCTTTTCCGGTTCCGTCCTTGTATCTTTCCGGATTCAGTCCCCATTCTCTCAGAAGGTTGTCTCTCCGTTTGTCGGAAGAGGCCTTTCCGTCGCTGTATTCCAGCAGCTCTTCTGGATAACTGTTGCCCGCGTCATAGAGATCCTCGATCGCCCGGTCATAATTAAAACCGTTCTTGTACATGTTCCTGTCCTCCTTGCCTTGTTTCAGATCGATAATAGCATGACCGGTCGGCACGCGTGAACTACTCCGACTTTCGTTTCGCTTAGAAGTACGGAGCTTCTTGCTTCACAGACATGGCTTACAGTGCACGAC
>CAZDOS010000090.1:0-2305 GCA_964507095.1 uncultured Oscillospiraceae bacterium
ACGGAGGATGACTATTATTCCGTATTCGGTTCCCATTACCTCGATGCCACAACTGCTTTGGGGAACAAGCGGAGTGCTGCCTACGTGGCGTTCTTCATCTTCGGACGGCTCGGAGTGGTCGTTCTTGTCGTGAAGGCAATAGTCGCCGTCATAAGACTGTTTACGGGAAGGAGAAGGTCACAGTATGACAATGTGCCAGACCCGTACTCGTCTTCAGGCTCATCCTACTCCGGCTCGGACTATGAACCGATACTGAGAGATTCGAATGAGGACTACACCTGGACCAATAGGAACAGAAAATGATTAGAAAACGGAGGCCGTTCGGCCTCCGTTTTTTATGGCTCATCATAACTATAGGTCGATGAACACGACTTCCTTGGCAAAAGGAGCAACTACTCCGACAAGGTCCTCAAAGCCCAGGAAGACCGTTGCGGTGTTGTCCACAGGATGAACTCCTATGAGTCCGCCCCTGAAATAGTTGTCAAACACCATGGTGACCCTCTTTTCGCCGTCATTGAGAAGACCGAAAGGGGTGACCGCTCCGCTTATGACGCCGAGGACCGAGTCCAGCTCCTCAGGCCTTGCAAAGGAGAGGGGCCTTGAGGACAGGATGGATCTAAGCTCCTTCATGTTCACCTTCCGGTCCTCGGGGACCGTAAGAAGATAGTAGTGTTTCTTGTCATCCCTCAGAAACAGGTTCTTTGCGACCCTGTCGGTGTCAGGCAGACCTACCTGAAGCATCTCTTCGATCGTGTACACTGCCGGATGGTCTATATTATTGTATTCAATACCCGACTCAGACAGTCTGGCAAGTATATCTTCTTTCTTGAGACTCATTTCAATCACCTCTGATGCTTGTATTCTAACACACGCCGCATAGCCCTGAACAGATGCAAAAAAAGGACCCTTATAAAAGGATCCTCGCGCGCCGATGGTGCGGATGAAGGGACTTGAACCCACACGATGTTGCCATCACTAGAACCTGAATCTAGCGCGTCTGCCTATTCCGCCACATCCGCATATCTGTGTAGCAAATGACATTATACACAAACCCCGGTGTATAGTCAAGATTTTTTTGAAAAGACGGGCAGTGCATGATATACTGTGGACAGATAATCGAAAGGAAAAACTGTTATGAAGGATTCAGTGTTTGACAAGGCTGCCAAGAAATTCGGCGAGACGGGAGCGAGGATAGATTACGACAATGCGGTCAACAGCTACTTCTTCGCAAGATACCGCAAGGAAGAAGTATACCTGGTTGCCAGATTAGTTGATGAGGAAACCAAGGAAATGCGCCCCGGCGTTGCTGAGGTGTCGGGCAGGATGCTGTATGTAGCCGTCACGGACATCGATGAGCTGGGCGAGGGAAACGTGGAAGGCGTTATGAACATCAAACTTGATGAACTCAATGACCTGATAATGAAGGACTACGAGTGCGAAGGCATCATCTTCAATCCGTGGAACGGAGGCCTTGTCCTGACCAAGGACATGATCATCGAAGCCGACAGAATATACTGATACTGTGTGATATCATCACTTCCGGACCGGTTGCATCCATGGTGCAGCCGGTATATAATTCCACATAGTTAGCCTACGCTAACTATAGAGAGAAGGTGAGAAAATGAGTCTAAATATATTGCGGGGGATCATGATACCGTTTATCGGCACGTCTCTCGGCAGCGCCTGCGTGCTGTTCATGAAGAAAGCTCTTGATGTAAGAGTGCAGAAGCTACTTACCGGTTTCGCCGGAGGAGTCATGATCGCTGCGTCGGTGTGGAGCCTGATAATCCCTGCCGTGGATCTGTGTTCGGGCATGGGCAGGCTGGCATTCCTCCCAGCCACTGTCGGCTTCTGGATCGGCGTCATCTTCCTTCTTGTGCTGGACGGAACGGTGCCGCATAAGCATGCCCACTCTGATGAGCCGGAGGGCATCAGGTCCGACCTGTCCAGGACGACCATGATGGTGCTGGCGGTGACCATGCACAACATTCCTGAAGGGATGGCCGTCGGAGTCGTTTTCGCCGGTCTTGTCAGCAAGAACGCAGGAATAACCTTTGCGGGTGCCATGGCACTTTCTCTGGGCATAGCGATCCAGAACTTCCCTGAAGGAGCGATCATATCCATGCCTCTCAGGGCCGAAGGGATGGACAAGGGGAGATCCTTCATCCTGGGAGTGCTGTCCGGGGCGGTGGAACCGGTCGCGGCAGTGCTGACTGTCCTTGCTGCGGACAAAGTGGTCCCGATAATGCCGTACATGCTCAGCTTTGCGGCCGGCGCCATGATATATGTCGTAGTCGAGGAGCTC
>CAZDOS010000091.1:0-1930 GCA_964507095.1 uncultured Oscillospiraceae bacterium
GCGTCGTGATTCCATTCTTCCAACAGAATATTGTATTTGGGTGCAATATACTCAAAAAACTCTTTAAGTCTGTTGGAAGCGGCATCATTGATCACTTCGTTGTGATACTTAACGCACATGGTCAGGTGGTAATGCAGTATGAATACCGAATGATTATTTGTATCGAATCTCATTTTATACTACTATTTCTTTTATCTGTAACAGATTATACCACAAGGGATATATATTATCAATAGATCGGCATTAACCCCGCCCTGTAGAGGACGGGGATTGCGTGCCAATTTTGTTCAATATACTTCTCCGATCAGTGCGACCAGATAGTCCTTTACCTCTCCTTTTCCAAACCTGACAAAGTAGGATCCCTTTCTGTGTTTTTTGATTCCATCCATCCGTTCCTCGTAATCATTCTTTGAGTATCCGTCATGGATCTCTGACATCCTGCTTGCCATGCCGGTAAAGAAATGAACGCTGTTCTCGAGACTGACTGCGACGGGTCTTCCGTCATTTACCTTTCCTCCTGCATCATAGATTATCATTACATTCTCCTTGCCGCCTGCCTTTTGCTTCGGCTCATCAGCTGTCTGAACTCGGTCTTCTGCATAGATTGCTCGAGTTCTGTAAGCCATAAACTCGGCATTGATCCGACTTGCCAGGACTGCAGCATCCATGGAGGATATCTCCATTTCATCAATTGCTTTTTTCTCCCGGTCTCTCCTTGTAAGCACATATCCTGAAGCTGATGCCTCGATAGATAATGATCCGCTGCTGCCGGGAGTGTTGAACACAAAGATCGATTCTCTGCTGTTCCGGTTTCTCCTGGCCGTTGCTTTAGCTTTCAAGGCTCCGCAGTTTATCAGACACGACAGTGCCAGAAGCCCGTTTTCCGTGTCAAATGGTATCGGCAGCATGTCTCCTTTCTTTCCCTTGTGCCGGAAGCCTGCGATAAGACCGTTATTTACGTTCTTGTCGTTCTCCAGGCTGAAAGTTAGATCTTCTACCGTCTTTTTCCATGCAGGTTCTGTCCGCATTTCACTTTTCTTCTCCTTAGCCATCTTTACTCCTTTCAAAACGGATATCCGCAGTACTGCTCCAAAGCCGTCAGCCTGATATCCATACAGATCTCATCCGCTTCCCGGAAGAAGCTCATTGGTTCCGACTCTCTTGTTCTTACGGTGTGATAACCTCCGAGGAACTCCTTTACGATGATCTCGCTGCAGCATAACAGCCTCGCCAGCCGTGTACAGCTGACCGGTATTCCGTCAACAAGGATACAGCTCCCTATGTCCATGCCCCGATTCGTCCTGATCACCCAGACCGACAATTCGGGCCTGTCATCGATATTGATATACATTTTCTGACCTCCAAAATAAAAAGGAGGTCGTATATTTTCTTGACCCCCTATCGTTTTTGCTTATTCTTCATTCCTGATATTGTTACTCTCATTTACGAAAACGTCACCTGAACAACTCATAGACTGACGTGAATGCAGAAGAATAAGCCTTGCATTAATGAATGGACATCCATTCGCTAAAGCTGATTCTTCTAAAGAAAACTGATTCAAAGATAGTAGGGGAATAGTCGTTAAATCCCCTACTAAGATTGAATCTTTATACACATACTCACATCGTTTGAATGATCCGTGATGATTACACAATGCTTTATTGCTTTACGGCTCTCATATTATTCAGTTCAATAACCATTCTGATATGTTGATGATCCTTATTCCTTCATACTGATATTCAGGATGTCTGGTATTTGCCAAAAGCATTTTAGGATACGCATCTCTGATTCTCATTAACGGATCAACCTCTCTGCTTAATGTTGCTTCTCCCGTTATATCATCTGCTACCTGTATGTAGATCTTCTCACTGCCTTTTATAGCAACGAAATCTATTTCCTTTTGATACAGTTTTCCAACATATACCTCGTA
>CAZDOS010000092.1:0-1578 GCA_964507095.1 uncultured Oscillospiraceae bacterium
ACTGTTCACTTTTCTTGCGGCTGACTGCATGTTCGAGCCGCCGGCAGCGCTTACGGTCGCCGTCATCTCAATGGTCTATCCCGGACTGTTCCTGTACGGGGCAATCGCATATACGGATACGTTCTCCCTTTTCTTTGTCGCCGCAGCGGTGCTGTGCTATACAAAGGCAAGAGATGCCGGTAAGAAGGAAAAGGACGAGACCCTGTGGCTGGTACTGTTCTCGGCCGCCGTTATTCTCGGAGCGGCAATAAAGATAACGGTGCTCGTGCTCCTGATAGCATGTTCAGTCGATTACCTGTTTACAAGAAGCAGGAAAAAGGCTGTCCACATCCTCATGTGTGCCGCATGCGTCGTGCTCACTTTCGTTCTTACTGACCTAGCAAAGAGGCCAGCAACTCTCGAAGGCTATCCTGAGATACCGTTCACCCACTGGATAATGATGGGGCTTGAGGGGAACGGAGGATACAATGACGACGATTATCAGCTGGTCCTCAGCGTTCCCGAGGAAGAGAGGGCACGGTTCACAAGGCAGGAGATAACCAGAAGGATCAAGGCAAAGGGCTTTGACGGAATGACGGAGCATCTGAAGGAAAAGCTCAGCTATATCATGTCCGACGGCGCATGCTATGCGCCGAGCAAACTGGACAGGGGAGCGCTGAAGCCCCGTTTCATCCATGAGTTCGTCGTGGAAACGGGAAGATACTCCAAATACCTGTACATATACTCGGACCGGCTGCAGCTTGCTCTCATCCTCTTCGAGGTTGTCGGCGTCCTGATACAGAGAAACGGGAGAATAAAGCTCTCCTTCGTAAGACTGGCGAGGATAGGGATCATAGTGTTCCTGCTGATCTGGGAGGCCAGGAGCAGATATTTGGTCAACTTCCTGCCGTTGTTCTTCATAAGCGCCGGTGCGGGCATACCGCCGGCGGCAGTCAGAGACACGGAAAACACATAACGATACATATGATTCACGGGACCGTGGCGGTCCGGCATCAGCCGGAGGCCGCGGTCCTTTAATGTCTCGGGAAGGAGAATGAGAAAATTGAGTGAATTTTGGACCAAATCCGCAAAAGCTATTGACAAAAAAGTCAAAGCATATATAATATGATTAGCAGTCGAGAGAGTAGACTGCTAAAAATAGAAAGGAAGACGAAATTATGGACATGAATCAGAGACACAGAATGATCTTGGATGCCATAGTTTCAATGTATATCAGAAACGGCGAGCCTGTAGCATCACAGACACTTCAGGATGCTCTGGACATATCGGTTTCCAGTGCCACGCTTCGCAATGAGATGGCAAGGCTGACAAAGCTCGGATATCTGAATCAGCCGCATGTTTCTGCCGGAAGAGTCCCTACGAACAAGGCTTACAGATACTATGTCGACAACATCGACAGGACGCGGCAGATATCGCCGTCTGACAGGGACACGATCAAGAAACGGTTCGATTCCCTTGACGGTGACAGCCAGAGGTTCCTGCAGGGAGCAGCCAAGCTGTTCAGCGAGATCGTGGGCTATGCGGTGGTGATAGCACCTCCGTACGATCCGGAGCTTCAGTTCGTGAACTTTACCTTCA